>USPX01000010.1 GCA_900556665.1 uncultured Eubacteriales bacterium | reverse complement strand
TCGTTTATCCACAGTAAAAAATATATTTATTCAGCCTGTGGCTGAACAGTTACAAAATTTTTTATATAATCTGAAAACAAAGCTAAACTTTAGGTCTTGTTGTATAACATAAAAATAAGTTTGAGTGCTATAAATTCAAAATTCTAATAAAATAAACAATTCTAATCAAAATGGTTTACATTTAAGGTAGATAATTATAAAATAATAATTACACGTTATTATAATAATTTAAAAAGCTCTAGGAATTTTTTTAAAAGCATGTGTATGAAGTTGGAATTAATGGGGGTGTAACGAAAGATTTAGTAATTTAGTACGGTAATAATGTAGCAAAAGATAGAGAAGTAATAACAGAATTGGGGTTTGTAATTCACTAAAAATAAGTAGGTAAATTACATATGAATAGATATATTACAGGAAGATTTATTTTAATAGAACAAGATGACATTTTAGAAGAAACATATAAGGAGGGACATTAGAAAATGTTCCTCTTTTTATGTAATATCTATAAGACAGGTGTTCTAAAAGCATAAAGTAAAATAAAAAGCATAAAAATGTAAAAAGGCATAGTTTGTAAATTAAGGAGAATAGCATATGAGAATAGTTAATTTAACACAAAGTAGATCATGGTACTCAGATATTGAACTTATCAAAGTAGAAGGTGAATCTATATTTTATGCCGTACAAGTTAAGGAGAGGAAAAAATACTTTTATGAAGTAAGGAAAAGGGAGATAAGTGATAAAGAAGATAAGATTATATGGAGATATAAATTAGATGAAGATGCATTTTATATGCAACGTTCTTATATCTACAAAAATCAATTAATTCTCTTTAAACTAAATTTACGAGGGCAATTAGGTGTTGTAATATTAGAAAAATCAACAGGAAAGTTAATAAAGGCAATTAATATTGAGATAGGTGAGATAGAAGCAGAGCAGATTATTGCAATTAATGAAAGATACTTCTTTGTGAGCGGAGAAAATAAGAAAGAAGAAGATGTTTTTTATTTATGCGATGTTGAAGAAGGTATGAGCTATGAAGTTACAGAGTCTAAATTAACTAAAGGACTTTCAGTTATTCATGGTTTAACAAGATATATTCCTTGCTTTACACATGATGGGGATGAGTGGGTAGTATTTAATGAATGTTATATGGAAGATTATGAGTATGAAGAAATATATGATATCATTGAAGCCAAGAAATTAGAGGCTAGTAAGGTACATGAAATAGAGGGGCTATATGTCATTTCATTAAAACAATTAGTAGAGGGTATTAAACAAAAAGAAGACAACATACCATTTGAAGAAATAAAAAAACGTTGGTGTGATGGTTGGGTACGTTATTTAGGTATAAAAGATGGGTATATTTATTATAGAGAGAAGGATTTTAAAACGCAGATAGAAACAATTTATGCTGTAGATACTAAGAATTTAGAAGAAGAAGGGGTTTGTCAGATAAACCATAAAGAACTTCAAGGCGTATTAAGATATGATATCAATCAAATTTACGAAGATATTAAGGTAAATGGTAAACGCATCATTAAGGGACATTATGGTTTAGAAGGAGAAATTGAAATTCCAGCTAACCAACATCTAGAATTTGGTGCTTATATAGAATCACGATATGTTGTGACTTCTTGGTGGTGGGAAAATGAAACCAATGGTATATATATGTACAAAGAATTTGTAGGTATCCAAGATCAGAATGAACCTAATGGTGGCGAAGTCACTATTTATGAAGGTCAATATCATGTACAAGATAATACAGTTTTAATATACTAGAGAGTAGAAAATATAAGAGGGCGCCCATAAATTAAGCAGAGGCGCTCTTTTATTGATGGAATGAGATATAAGAGGTATGGGATACAAAGGAGGAATAGGGATGGAATTGATACCAGCTAAAACGATTGTAACTAGGTGTAAGGGAAATGATTGGTTCGGCATAGATTATAAGATGAATATATATAAGGGCTGTAGTCATGGGTGCATTTATTGTGATAGTAGAAGTAGTTGTTATGGTGTAGAAAACTTTGATGTTGTTAAAGCGAAAAAGGATGCGCTTCAAATAATTAGAAGAGAGCTAAGAGGTAAAATCAAAAGTGGTGTAATAGGAACTGGGTCTATGTCAGATCCATATAATCCAATGGAGGCTAAGTATGGTTTAACAAGGAGTGGATTAGAGCTCATTGCACAATATGGCTTCGGTGTAGCTATAGCTACTAAAAGCCCACTTGTAACACGTGATATAGATATACTAAAGGAGATAAAAAGAAATAATCCCGTACTTGTAAAGATGACAATAACAACCTGTGATGACACATTAAGTAAGATTGTAGAGCCGCATGTGGCACCAACTTCTGAAAGGTTTAAAGCGATTCAGACTTTATCAGAAGCAGGTATTACTTGTGGGTTATTATTAATGCCAGTATTACCTTTTATTGAAGATAATGAAAGAAATATAAAAGAAATTGTACGACAGGCTGCTTTAAATGGGGCAAGATTTATATATCCAGCTATAGGAATGACACTTAGGGATAATCAAAGAGAATATTATTTTGAAGCATTAGATAAACATTTTCCAGGACTTCAACAAAAGTATATTGAGAACTTTGGAAATAGCTATGAATGTACAAGTATAGAAATAAAAAAACTGTGGCAAGTATTTACCACAGAATGTAAAAAGTATGGTCTCATTTATAAGATGAAAGATATCATTAATTTATATCAATCATCTTATAAAGTTGAGCAACTATCATTATTTTAAGATTGGTTAGTATCTTAAAGGTTGTTATCTTATAGATTAATATCTTTTTTTAGAGTGCTTTTTCTTATGTACGTTATTAGGGATAAGATCGATACGGCGTCTATAAAATGGATATAAAAAAGCAACACCACTACTTCCTGGCCAGCATAAATCTAATATGATATGACTAAGCATACCAATCCCTAAACCTAAACCAAATAGATTAAGTTGCGCTAAGGAAAAGAGTAGGACAAGTAAGATAACGAAGAATACTGAATGTGTTAAACTACGATGTCCAAAGTTACGATAAAGTGGTTTGCTGATAAAAAGAACATGGCGTCCTAATATACTATTTGGATGATCAATGTCAGGCAGCAAACTTCCTAATAAAATACTTACACCTAGTATTAAAATGTTAAGAGGTGTACGTGCAATTGCAAGGGTAGGGGCTAAGAAAATGATTAAAATAAGTGCAGTAACGCCACCCCCACGTAAATGACCTTTATAACCTGCCATAATGTGATACTCCTTTGATTTAAAAATATAGTATATTATGAGATAAAAATTATGATAAAGCAAGAAAAATGTCGTTTTGGTGTTTGTTGAAAGAAAGTTTAAAATCATATACTATAAAGGTAATGATTATTAATGGGGGAAGAAGGAGAAAGTTACATGGGTAATCCATTACAAAGATTTTTTAAAAAGATATTTACAGGTACACAAAAGAAAGAAGAAAAATTAGATGTACTAGCTCATG
Organism: uncultured Eubacteriales bacterium; assembly: GCA_900556665.1. The sequence continues at coordinate 22,509 of USPX01000010.1, read as the reverse complement.
AAGAAGAAAAAAGTGTACTAGCACCAGTAGAGGAAGAAGCTTCAGTAGCTGCGCAAGTTGTAGTAGAAGAAACAAGTGCGAATATAGAAGAAAAACAAGAAGTGATTCAAGAAGAAAATAGCTTGAAAATAACTGATTATATAGCAGTAGAAGATGCAAAGATAGAATTTGAAGCAGAAGCTGGGTTAATTGAGAGAACATTAGAAGAGTATATAGCAGCTAAAGTTTATGAAGAGAAGCTTATTAAGGAGTTACAAAAACAAGGTATTACAAAAACAAGTCAAATTAGCAGTGGTGTAGTAGCTTTTATGTTAGACTATGCTGGCATGACTGAAAGTAAGATAAAAAATTTACTTAAGAAGTTTAAAGGCTACGTGTATTTCAAAGCTGTAGAGAAGCTTTTTACAAAAGAAGAATGGGATGCACTAGAAAGTACATTGGATTGGCACATTATGATTAATGTGCAGCCTATGTATAGCACTGTGAAGATTAAGGATGTATTTAAAGATGTGTATTTCGAACCATTATGTAAGCTTGCTAAGATTAAAGAAATTAGTGAATTAGGACAGATTACAACATCATTTTTAGTAAGTTATAAAAACTATACAGGTGTAGGCGAAAAGAAATATAAAAAGACATTAGATATATTAGCACAGTATGCCGTGAAAGACTGTAGCTTTGAGTGTGTAGGAATTATGCAAAAAGAAGGTATAGTAGACACAGACTATGAGATTTGCATTGCACCAAAGCTTTACGAGGTATTTCAGAACTATAATTTAGCACAAGTTAGTATGCTTTATGGTGAAGTTGTAGCGAATGGCATCAAGAAGCTGAAGCTTAAGAATCTTCAAGGCAAAAGCATGAATGAAGTAAGTAACCGAGTATATAGACCAGTTTTAGAAGAAACGATTCAAAAGTTAAATGAAGTAGTGATGCCAAGTGTTGCCTTTGAAGCCTTTGAAGAAGCACAAGGATTAGAGATATTAAAGTTACGCTATATAGAAAGCTGCACATTAGAAGAAACAGCCAGTAAGATAGGATTATCTTTAGAAGAAACAAGTAAATTACAAATAAGAACGGTAGAGCAGCTTACAGATATTATGCGTAGTAGTAAGTTAGTAGAGATTTTAAGCTTCTTAAACAAAGGAGATGACCATATTGCCTTTAATATAATTGAAGGTGTTTTGGGTGAGAAGAACGGTTATATTATAGATTTAATTAAACATAATGCCTTCCATGATTTAAGTTATCATCCTATTTTCGACATGGTATTTCTTCACGAAGTAGTAGGTGAGGAAGAAGTAATGGAAGATTTAAGAGAAGTACTGCCAGAGGTATTTCTATTAAATGAGTACAAAGAGAAGATTCATGAAGCTATTACAAATATAGGGATAAAAAAATATGGTAAAGATGTAATTAACAATTTGCTTGAAGCTATGGGATATCATGCGAGTGGTAAGTTATATAGTAAAAAAGAAATCACAAGTACATATATTTTAGAAACGATTTTTAAAGCTAAGGTTAGAAAACCTTTATATTTAGATGAAGAAGCAATAGAAAATTTAAACGCTGAAGCACAAAAAATGTATAATTATGCCCTGGGAAATAGTTTAATGGCAGTAGAGCAAATTATTAAGCAGATTGAAGACATTTTATGTGTTGGAAGCAATACATATTTACATAGTAGTCGCGTAAAATGTAAAAAAGAAGTTTTAGAAGAAATCAATGCATACTTAACAAAAGCTAGTGAAACAGCTTGTGAAATCAATACCAATGATTTATATGATGTATTTAAAGGAAAGTTAAAAGGAACAAGTATTAAGGACCAATATGGGTTATACAATATAATTTTCTATTACTTTAAAGACCAGTATAAAAGAGATAACGATGGTGGTTTAAACATTATCTTGAGAGAAAATAAAAAGTCATATGATGACTTAAATGGACTTTCAGTAGTCGCACCAAGATTACAGCAGCTGATTAATAAGTATATGGATCAAGGATACATTAAAGTTGAGCACTTCTTCGAAGCAATGAAGAAGGAAGATAATTTAAAAGCTTTTCTAGAGGCCAATCAATTAGAGCCTGGTGAGGACATTGGAAAGATGTTAATGCATATTGATGATACTTTATTAGGCGATGAGTCTTTCTTATATCGTAAAAATGGGCCTTATCAAAGCATAGAGGAAATCGAGGCAGTAGAAATCGTATAAAAATATAGTAGGTATAGTTTATGGATAGGCGTATAATAAGGTTATATAAGAAATACAAACGACATATAAAGAGATAGATATTTCTATAAAAGGTGGGGAAACCGATGAAAGTAGTACCGTTTAATAGACCAAAAAGTGTATGGCAAATAATTAACGAATGTACGACATCAGGTATACTAAATCAACAAAAAATCGAAGAAATATTAAATCCTGTAGAAGATGGGGGAATACGTGTTTCTTCCGCATTAATAGATATTCTTTATAATGATGGGACAGAGCAAAGTGAGTGTGAAGCTAAGGGTATTTGTAATCTAATAGGGCAGATTAGAGAAGGGCAACTAACGGAATATAGACTTATACAAAAGAAGCTTAAGCAAATGGAAATAAGGGCTTTAGGGCTTATTGGCATTTTAGATAAGTATTTAACTGAAAAATGTTTGTCTCAAGATATTTACCAGCTTTTTAAAAAAATCTTATTTGAGACCTCAGACAAAGAGCTTTTTAAGTTAGCAATTCAAGTGACTTGTATAAGTCCATGGTGTGAAGAGCTTATTCCCACCTATGAAATTATTGGACAAGGTGAGGAATTTTCACGCTATATTGCCTTCGCCTTTAGTAAATGGATTAAGCAAAAGCCTTTTCAAGAAGCTGCTTTTAAAGTATTAGACTTAAGTGTAGATTGGGGTGCTGTTTACTTTACAGAAATGTTATTACAACAAAAGGAACTATTAGAAAATAAACAGTACCAACGTGATATCCTGATAGGTGGGTTAAAGCATAATAGTATACAAATGGAGATTAATATAGAGGTTGCTACTACATTAGACTTACCACAATTATTTGAGATGAGTTTAGAAGACTATGAGTTATGTACATATTTGATTATGCTTTATAATTCATTATTCTATGATACCATGCCTGATGGTGGAATATGTGAAGTGTTAGATAATAGTGTAATGTATATAGAATGGTATTTAGATTACTTAGAAAAAGTTAAATTCGACACTTTAAAGCTATTAGGGGCTAAAGATATGATTGAGTTTATAAAACATAGCGAAACTCAGGATCTTATAATTGAGTTTTATGATGAAATGACTTATGAACATCTAAAAAGTCGCGCTAATAAACTTTGGCAAGAGACCTATAGTATCGAACTTATACGCAAATCATTAAAAGAAGGCGTTAGTTGTTATGCGTGGTGTAGATTTATCAAGAAAAATCATCTTAGTGAATTAGTAGAAGAGTGTAGAAAACTATATGATGAGAATAGCATGATTAACTGGCTTATAGAGGATATCCTTATTGAGATGGGAGATGTGGTGACACAATATCATATTTATGAGTTATTGAAGAAGCATGTTAATACTGAAGAAAGATTAAAAGCAGCTTACTCATATATTAATATTGCAAGAGATATGTTCAGTCAGGAAAATAGCATTATTAATACGATTAAAGTATTAGAAAAATTGCCTTTTGAAGAGGTTATAGACTTTAATATGCAGCTTTTAGAGGATTATAATCCACAAGTAAGGAGTAATGCCATTAATGCATTAAAACAACGTAGTGAAGAAGAATTAAAGCAGCAGTATAGCTTAATAGAAAAGATTATAGAGCGTTTAGGCGATGGCCCGTTTTATATTCGAAATGCTGCGTTACAGCTATGTAAGAATAAAAATATTAAAATTTCTAAAGCACAGGCCAAGGCTATTGAAATTGCTTGGCAAAAAAGAACTGATGGGAATAGTGATGAATTTATAAAGAGCTTTATGAGTATTCAAGAAACACCTATTAACATTGTCCCAGTACATAAAAAGTAAAAGATTAGAGAGTCAAACTAAAAGTTAATTTTGGGGTGGCTCTTTTTATATTCTGCTGAAGATATGACATATAAATTTTATAGAGTTAGTATATAATGAGATAGAAGAAAACATTTGTATGGACTAATGATAAGCACTATAAAATGAGGCTGAGCATTAAAGGTTATACAGGATATTGATATAAGAAGTAGAAATGAGGAAGATAAGTATGATGACAGAATTTAATATAGATAGGTTTTTAATAAAATACCCATATGCTATGAAGATGATTGAGGAAAATAATATTGATATAGAAAACTTAAAAGCTATTTATAAAGATTACATTATGCATATGGATGCTTATCAAAATCATGGAGATTTCATAGCCAATATTTTACGTTCACAAGAGAGTATTCATACAGTGAAATCTAGAATGAAAGATCCAGATGGGCTTATTGAGAAAGTGATTCGTAAGACAGAAGATAGAAGAGTAAAGTATGGTGAGGATTTTCAGTTTACTGTAGATAATTATAAAGATGAGATTAACGACTTAATCGGTATAAGGGTCATTCATATTTTTAAAGAGCAATGGCGAGAAATTCATGAGTATATTGTGAACACTTGGAAGGTAATAGAAATTACAGCTAATGTAAGAGAAGGGGATAATGTAGAGGTATTTAACAATTTAAATATTGAAGTACGATCAAGAGCATCAGGATATCGCTCTGTACATTATCTCGTAGAGTTCTATCCGACTAATCGCCGTGTAATTGCAGAGATTCAAGTGAGAACGATTTTTGAAGAAGGCTATGGGGAGATTGACCATAGATTAAGATATTCGCATATAGAAATTCCAGAGATATTAAAGTCTAATCTATTACTCTTTAATCGTATTATTGGGAGTGCAGATGAAATGGCCTCACTGATTAATACATTAAGTAAAGAGTGGTGCGAAAAAGAGAGAGATTATCAAAAGATTATTGCCAAGCAACAAGCAGAGATTGATAAGCTTAAGACTCAAATAAAAAAATAAGATATAAAACATTATTACCCTACATATAATGGAAAAGAAAATCTTGTAAGGGGGTATTTTATGTTAATAGCTATCACTTCAGATGGACGAAGTGTCTCAAGAGAATATGGAACAACAAAGGCATTTGAGGTATTTGATGTACAAGGAGGTAAGTTGGGTAAACGAATGCTTATAGATACTTCAGCAGGTGTATCCGAGAACGACTTATCATATATCTTACAAAATGAAGGTGTTGAGACATTAATATGTGGTTCAATTAAATCTGAACAACAAAGAGAACTAGAAAAATATCGAATCAAGGTTATAACGGGAGCCAAAGGTAATACAAGGAACATTTTAGCAGCATATTTAAAAAATGAAAAAATAAGATAACGATATATGGAACCTAAAGAGGTGTTACAAAATTTAACTTTGTAGCACCTCTTTTACAATTATATTTATAAATAATCGCTTTAGTAGGGAAACTAATAATGTGCAAATTATATTATTAGAAGTAGTAAGGAGCGAGTTGAATGAGTGGACGTTATGATATAGTCATTATTGGAAGTGGTCCAGCAGGATTATCAGCTGCAATAAATGCTAAAATCCGTAATCAGAAGTTTATTATATTTGGGAATAAGAGGCTTAGTCAGAAGCTAGAAAAGGCACATCAAATCGATAATTATCTAGGACTACCAGCTATAAGTGGTAAGGCAATGCAGTCGGCATTTATGGAACATATGGAACGCATGGATATTGAGATTACAGAGCAAAAGGTTACTAATGTTTATCAGATGGGAGATTACTTCGTTGTAATGGCTAATAATGAAATGTATGAAACAGAGACTGTAATATTAGCAACTGGAATACAAGCAGGTAAACTATTAGAAGGAGAAGAAGCCTATCTTGGACGTGGCGTAAGCTATTGCGCAACTTGTGACGGGGCACTATATCGTGATAAAATTGTAACAGTTATTGCCTATGATAAACGAGAAGAAGAAGAGGCTGATTTCTTAGCTGGTTTAGCGGCTAAGGTTTATTATGTACCAATGTATAAAGAAACTGTAGATGTAGCAGAAAACATAGAAATAGTGAGAGATAGACCTGTAGCTGTTGTTGGAGAAAACTTAGTTAAGAAATTAGTGTTAAAGGATCAAGAACTAGAAACAGACGGGGTTTTTATATTAAGAGCTAATATTAGTCCAAGTACCTTATTACCAGGAATAGAATTAGAAGAACAACATATAAAAGTAGATCGTATGATGAAAACAAGTATTCCTGGTTGCTTCGCAGCTGGTGATATTATAGGTAGACCTTATCAGTATATTAAGGCAGCAGGAGAGGGAAATATTGCGGCACTTTCAGCGGCTAGTTATGCAGATAGCAAAAAGAAAAAAGATAAGGCATAAAGAGAATCAGATATAAAGGAGAAAATGATGAAAGTAGTAAAGAGTAAGGAATTCAATGATGAAATTGCACAAGGGGTTGTGTTAGTAGACTTTTTCGCAAATTGGTGTCAGCCATGTAAAGCATTAAATACAGTTTTAGAAGAATTAGAAAAAGAAATGGGGGATAAAATCAAAATTATCAAAGTGGATATTGATAAGACAATGGATTTAGCACAAAAAAATCGTGTCATTACATTACCAACTATGATTATTTTCAAAGATGGTGAAGCAGTAGAAACAATGATTGGATTTAATCCTAAAGATAAAATAGAAGCACAATTAGCTATGTACTTATAGAGTAAAGCTAATGTAATTATCTTGATAGTAAGTATAGAGGTTAATGTATTTATAGTATTAATATACTTGTATGTAAAAGCTAAGAGGGTGTTTAATAGACACCCTCTTTTTGTGTGGTGGGATTAGATGAGACTGGCGTCTAGAGGGAGGGTGATTTGTGGCGCAAAGTTTGGGGAGAGAGCATAAGTAATGATGGATTTGGCAAAGTGGCGGACTTCTATGTGGGACCAGATTTCTGTGAGACGGCTGGTACAGACAAGAAGTTTGCCTTGTCCTACATTGGCTTCGTATAAAATACCTAGGTTGTGATTACGCTCAAAGTTATCAATCATCTGAACAATTGGGCGAATATAGGTTGAGGTGTCATCGAGGATCTTACAATCTGAATGTGTAATAAGATGATACCAACAAGGTGTAGTGTAAGGCTTTGATGGGAAATCTGTAAGTGCCGGGTGTTCGTTTTGGATAAGAAGTCCCATGGTACCAATAGGGAGAGGTTTATTAACAGATTCAGAAATAGAGCGAAACATTGGATAACACCAAAAATCTGTGCAGTAAGTGCCAGGAATAGCATGGGTAAGTTTATCTGGTAGCAAAAGTACACGTTTCCCTTGCTGTAGAAGTTCATTTGCCTTAGCAAAATTGTGGGTAATGTGGAGGGATTGACCCTCGCCGTGGATAACTTCATTAAGTTCAAATTCTAAATGGGGATAAACTATAATTTCATAGCTATTTGTAATAGGTTCTAAACTAGATGTAGATGACATTGTAAGTGTAAAGACTATTGGTGTTGGGACTGAAACCTCAGGGAGTGTACATTTAACTTCGCCAATATCTACAAGGCCATAAGCATTTGGTGAAACCGTTAGAGTGCCTTGATTTAAAACTTCATGAGATGAAGTAAGTTGCCAATGAATGACTTGAGGAGCTTGCTGAGCATTAGGATGGGCTAAGGCACAGGTAGAAAAGCTATCACTATAGTTAGCAAGCTGAACTTTGCTTGTAAATAGATCACCAGCTTCGTAAATATAAGTGCCAAAGTCTCCAAGTAATACGGTATCCCCACAAAAATGGCGCCAGTCTTTAGCTGAGATAAGACCTTTGGAATCCATGAAAGCATCTAAAATGCCAACGAGGGCAGTACCTTGGCCACTGAAATCCTGTAAGTCTAAAAGTTGAAAACCAGCCAGATGTTTAGAACGAAGAGCAGTTTCAATTTCTTCTTTATAACAAGCCACTGCAAGGGCACCAGAGCATTTGAAGTAAAGAGGTGCTAAATATAAAAGGCCTTTTTCCTCAAGTCGTCTGCGAAAGACTTCCAGATTCTTAGCCTTAATAGAGCCTGTGTATTTTGGGGTTTCATCAAAGTTAGGGAAAGTTTCATATTGTCCTACCTCATGAGAAATAACAGGAATCTGTGGAAGTAGGGCATCATTAATTTCAGAGAGTGAAACCGTCTTAACACCAGTACCATATTGAATTTCTATAGTTTGCTTGTTGGAAGATGAACAAGCTATCATCTCGGTAGGACGAATGGCTTCATCAAAGCTATAATGCGTACTAGGTGGCATGGTTTGGAGAATGCCTTGAGGTGCATCACACATTGCATAAGAACCTCTCAAGAGACGATCATGGCTAAAACGGACACCACTAAAGAAATCATCATTTTCTAGAATGCAAGGTGAAAATTGAAAGTTATTAGAGCCTTGTACATAGAGATGGCGACAGTCAAAGGCCTTATAATCTCCTAAAATTTTATTTAAAATAGCCTGACTACCCCAAAGCTCATTACCTAAAGACATCATAACGAAAGAAGGGTGATTGCCAAAATGACGTAATATCCTAAAACCTTCTTCAATGAGATAATCTTGTTCGGCTTGATTATGATTTTTCTCCCCAGGTGCAGTAATTGTTCCCCAGAAAGGTAATTCAGGTTGCATATAAATCCCTAATCTATCAGCAGCTTCAAAAGCGGCTTCTGGTGGGCAACAGGTATGGAAACGGTAGTGATTAATACCATAAGATTTAGCTATGCCTAGTATATGTAGCCAAGAATCTAAGTCAGTAGGTGCGAAACCTGTAAGTGGGAAAATAAGTCCGTCATGCTTACCACGTAAAAAGATAGGGTGGTTATTAATTGTGAAGTAATCTGGTGTGCCTTTAAAATCACGAAGTCCAAAGGTAAGTTCGTGTTGATCTAAAAGAATATCATTATGTGTACATTTTAAAATAAGTTTATAGAGATTAGGGTGATGCTCGTCCCAAAGCAGTGCCTTATCACCTAAAGCATAAGTAATTTCAAAGGAAGACTCACAAATGGTGTAGCGCATAGGCGTCACATGATGCAGCTTATCACTATTAAAGCTCTCAGCTTCTATGTGTAATGTAGTAGGAGCTGGATTTTCAAATTGCCCTTTGATCGTAACAGTACAGTCTTGCGCATTTGGGAAAAGCATAATATCTTTTAAAAGGCTTTTGTTAAAGAAAAGTAATTCAATCTTGCCAGTAATGCCATTCCAGTTGGTTTGGGTATCCTCTGAAGTAAGGTGTCCCCCTTTAGTTGGGTAATTTGTATTATCAACACAAATAGTAAGTGTATGTTTACCAGGTGTGAGGGTGGAGGTTACTTCATAAATATGAGGCGTACATAAGCTATTTTGCATCCCAATGAGCATATCATCAATCCAGAGTTTAGTAACACGGGTACGCTCCAAAAATAAAAAAATATACTTATACCAACAATTGATATAAGTATATTATTTAAAACACATAATAACTACGCTAATAAATAGACATTAATTTTCTATCATTTTAAGGATTGCATCTACAGTAATGCGTTGTTGCTCCTCGGCAGAAATAGTTGCTGGGCTATCACCTGATTGAACACCGTAATTACCAAATTTAGCATGATTACCACCGTCAATGACTATTTCTGTAAATGCCTCGTCTGGAAGAAGTGAAGTTGATTGCTCATAAGACGCCATATTGAGTACCGTATCATTGCTGCCATAGAGAGAAAGTACTTTAAAATCATGACTTGATAAATCTTTATTTGGGTAAGAAGCTAAGAAAGCAATCCCTTCAAAGCGCTCTGGATTATTCAGGGCATAATTGGCGGCCATAACCCCACCTAAAGAATGGCCACCAATATACCAATTTTGGATATTTGGATAGTGGGCCATGATTTGATGAGCAGCATTACTCTTTAAGATAGCCATATTTAAAGGCATTTTGGCGATGAAACTAGGAATGCCTTTAGATGAAAGTTCCATCATAAGTGGGGCATAGGCGTCAGCATTAACTAATGCACCAGGGTATAAAATAAAGGCAGAATCTGCTTTTTTATTAGCAGGCATAAAGGCATAATAATTAGAAGTAGCAGTGACAGTTACTTCAGATGTACTATTTAAGTTAGTGCGTGCTAATTGGTCGCCAGGATAAAAAAGACCATTAATCCAGAAGATAAGGCCAAATAATATAGTTAATATAAGCACCAAAAAGGTTGCTGTTTTTTTATGAATTTTCATAGATGTATCCTTTCACTAAATTTAAGTCTAATATATTTTACCAGAAATAAGGAGAATGTATGATAAATACCATAATAAAAACATAAATAACTAGTAAAATAATTGTAGGATTAAGAGAAATGAGGTGGCAACTTGAGTGTACTAGAAGATATTCGGTTTGAAAGAAGCTTACCACGAGAAAATAAGGCACAAATCTTAAGCAAAGTAGATGAGTTTATACGCGCTTGGGAAAGTAATGTAGGTGCCAATGAATTGAATCGTAGATTTAGTGTGAAGAAGGTTTATGGGGATACAATCTTAAAAGAAGTCTGGAAGTTTAAGGTGAGTGATGGGTGTCGTATACTTTTCACCAAAGCTAAAGATTTAAATATACCATTAGAAGGTTATGAAGATGCTTTGATTTTACTTATGTATTGTAATCATGATGCGCAGATTACCAAGGCAAGAGCACTCAGTAAAGTAATCCCTAAGGTAGAACAAGTAGAAGATGGTGGAGAGGTAAGTCTAGAAGATTTAGAAGCAGATTTAGAAGCAGATAGAAGAGCAGCAACCTTGGACTATAATCCAGAAACATCTATCACAAGAGTGTTTAAACATATGCGAATTGAATCGCTTATTGATTTAGAAAGTTTGCAAGGCATATACTACCTTAATAAAAATCAAAGAGAATGTGTGAATGCAGATTATAGGCCACTTATATTATTTGGAAGTGCAGGAAGTGGCAAAACGACAATAGGTGTTTATAAATTAGTTGATTTGATTAAACAAAATCCAGGAATTAAGGTGGGTTACTATACGTATTCTAGTAAATTAAAGGAGTCTGCCGAGAAGATTTTTGAGACGGTACTTAAAAATGAATTAGAACCTAATGAAGTAGAAGAATATAAAAAACAAGTAGAATTCTTGGCTTTAAGAGATTGGCTTAAGGCTGAGGCTAAGACTGATTTTATGGTGCAGTACGATCAATTTAATGAAGAATTCTTTATACCAATGCGTCAAAACTTATCTATGAATCCAGCTTATAAAGATGTGATTTTAAACTTAACGGCATATGAAGCTTGGCGAGAAATAAGAGGACTAATTAAAGGCTATGCAGGAGATGATTGGGAGCCACAGTTTGAAGAAAATGGTCTCTTGCCAAAAGAACAATATATGCGATTAAGTAAGCAATATGGCTTTTATAAACCTGAGCAAAGTAAGGTGATATATGAGCTGGCCCTTAAATATGTGGCTTGGCAAAGGGAAAAAGGGATTTTAGATGAAAATGATTTATGTAGAAGATTACTCTTACAAGAGCAGACTACATATAGGAGCAACGCTTATGATTGGATTGTAATAGATGAGGTACAGGATTTAACGGAGCTTGAAATTTATCTTTTACAAACAAGGCTGCAGGAGATGGGCAACTTCCTTCTAAGCGGAGACTATCATCAAACCATTGCACCTACTTATTTTGATACAAAGCGCATTATGACTTTTTTAGAGCATTACAATTATCGTTATAAAGAAGATGCTAACCGTTTAGTTTTAACACATAATTATAGAAATCCTAAGCAGATTGTGGAACTAGCCAATAGGCTTGCGGCCTTAAGGCAACAAGTCTTTGGGAAGGATAAGCGCAATGACTATAGTGAAGAAGTAGCGATGTGCGAAGAAGTAGGAAATGTATATACTTTATGCCAAAATCGTGGGGAGAAGATCAAGCTTTTAAAGGCGGCAGTTCAAAAGGCTTATGCCTATATTGTAGTGCCTACTTTACGTGAAAAAGAAGAATTAGAGGAACTCTTAGAGAATAAGATTCGTATTTTTACAATTTATGAAGTTAAAGGACTTGAGAATAAATATATTGTTGGCGTAAACCTAATTAGTAGTTTTAAAAAACATTGGGAAGCATTTTATAACTATTATAAAATGGCACAAGAGCAGGAATTAAGGAGTGTAAGCAACCCATATTTTTATCGTTACATGTTGAATTTATTATATGTTACTTTAACCCGTGCTCAAGAAAACTTATGCTTTATAGAAGATGAAGTAACACCCAATTTTATGTCAGAACTTTTAAAGATCGATATGCAACATGAAACAGCATTTGATGAAGAAACATTCGATTTAAGCGAAGTATCTAGCGCAGAAGACTTTTATTTAGAAGCATTAAAGTTCGAAGCAGCAGAAGATTATAAAAGGGCTTTGGCACAATATGAAAAGTTGCGTATACCTAAAGCAAGACTGAGAGAGCACTTTTGCAAAGGAAAACTGGCTGAAGAAAGTGGCAGATTTCAGGAGGCTGCTTGGCATTTTGAAACAGCAAAAGAGTGGCAAGAAGCAGCTAAGGCTTATTATAAGATAAAATCATATACCAAGTATTTTGAGTGCTTTATAAAATGGGATGAGAAAAGATTCATGAAAGAAATCATATGTAATGAAGAGGTTTCATATGAGAAGGATATTAAACCCTATTTAACACTTTATCTTAAAGAGAAGATAGAAGTGTTATGTATGCAATATTATATAGAAAAGTTGCCTATGTATAGCGAAGATTATGAAGAAGCAGTTTTGTGGGGAGAAGAGATTAATAAGCAAGTAGACCAGGTAATAGCAGCATTGGAGGTAAAAGCGAATGGATGAAAAACAAGTAAAAGACAGTAAGATGGAAGAACTGATAAAAGGTATCCGTGAAAGTGAGCAAAAAAGTAAAACCTTAAGTGAAACACTTATGCAGTTTAGTGAGTCCTTTGAAAGACTTATGGCACAAATCCAAGATGTAGGCAAGTTAAAGGATTTTGAAACAAGTCATGAGAAGATTATAAGTTTAGAGGAAAATATTGCAGGCATCAAGGAAGACATAGAACTTATTAATACTGCCCAGATGGTAAGACTTAATGAGCTGGAAAGAGAATTTAATCATAAATTAGAAACTGATTTTAAAGAGACATTAAAGAAAGAATTAAAAGCAGAGATTTTACAAGGCATCGATCATATTGTAGAGAAGAAGTTTATTACTTATATGGAGAAAAACTTGATTATTGATAATAAGAAGTATAGCATTGATGCATCACGTAAATTAATTCATTTAAATTTACTAAATAAAGGAAATGAATTAGCCGAAAAAGATAGAATAGATAGTAACGGAGAAAACACTATAATTTACGAAAGTCCAATGATTATACAAGGTATATTAAAAGGATATGATGAAAAAGGGCAAGGTAGATTGCTTGTGTATTTAGAAAATGGGGAAGTGCACATGATATAAGAGTGAACTAATGTTCAAATATTGAAACCTAATGCGCTAAATATGAGCAATATGATAAAATAGAAATGAAAGTACCAATAAATAACTGCAGGAGGAAAAGAAAGCGTTGAATAAAGAGGTGAACAAATTAACGATAGAAGAGTACTATATTAGGCTTCTAGAATGTTATGGTCAAGATGGAGAGACTTATAGGGAATTAGGGTGGCAAGATGAACGAGAGTTACCATTAGAATTGATAAACTATATTTATTCAGATGATTTCTTGGAAGTATTAGAGAAAGATATTGCAAATTGGCAAGATGAGCTAATTAGTAATATCAAAAATTCAACTGCCTATGCGGTATTAAAAGATAAACTAAAAAAAGGTATAACAAGTGATACGATTTATGGACTACTTAATGAGATTAATAATCGTATTGTAGAAATCTATGGTTATCAACGTGAACAAAATAAAAAGTATATGGCTCTTAAAAAGAATGCAGATTTAATATTAGAAGGGACATCTGATAATGAGGAGATGTCTCTTAATGAAGTAAATAAGCATTTAGATGAATTAAATGCATCTTATAGAAGTTTACATTTACAGCTTCAAGAGGTAAGTAAAGCAAAACGTAAATTAATTAATCGTATTAAAAGCTCTTTCCATCGTATAGGTATGGTTGAAGAAGATCAGAGAGAACAGGTTTTAAGAGAGCAAATCTATGTGATAGAAAGTAAAATTATAGAATACGAAAAGATTAAAGCAGAATTAGAATTAAGATATACAGCAATAGAACAAACTATGGAAATTATAAAAAGTGAAATATTAGCACCACAGATTATTGGAGAACTTACTAATATTCAGCAACAGTTACTTTTAACCAATGCTGCAATCTTAAGACAGATAGCAAGACCGTTACTTAGAAAGATTCAACAAACTTGTGATGTTACAATACCGAAAGGGTTGTATCGTTTCAAGTTATATATTGAACTTAGAATATTAAATAGTTTTCATGGTCCTATTAAGGATGATAGTTTAAAAAATATAGTATTAGGTAGTTTAGAACATCAAAGAATTTCAGAAAATGAAGCCTTATTTTTACAAAACATTTAATGACTATAAAACATAATTAGATAAAACATTATAAATTGACATCGTAGAGTAGACTAGAGGAGGAAAGATAAATGTTTGATTTTCAATTTGATTGGGATAATAGTATAGCAACGGGAAATGAGGAAATCGATAGTCATAACAAGGTATTGTTTAGAATAGGGAGAGATATAGAACAATTAATTTTAACAGATTGTATAGGAGCTACTGAAAAAGATTTACTAGCTAAATTATGTGAGATAAGAGAATACATGACATATCATTTCTATACAGAAGAAAAAATCCTTAAGGAAAATAGCTTTGCAGGATTTGAGGCACATAAAGCACGTCATGAGGAGTTTAAAAAATTCATTAATGCTGTAGACTGTACAGACTTAGTAGAAAGACCAACTCAAGAATTAAAGAAGATTAGAAACTTCTTACAAGATTGGGTATTCAGTCACATTATGCTAGAGGATAAAAGTTGTTTTAGTAGTTGTGCGTAGTGTGTGAGTGACATTTAAGTTTTAGTGATAGTTGAGACGGGGATAAGTGGGGAAATCAAAATTTTCCTTGACGCTCCCTACGGTCGAACGTCAGATAAAATTTTGTTGGAGTAAGTTAAAAGTAAAAAAGGAGCACGGTAAACTGTATGGTAGAGTGAGTTTACGGTGCTTCTTTTTGAATTTGGATTTAGTTATTAGTTTAAAACATATTATTGGATTTAGTTATTAAATAAGCATTAAAGATGGCTTTTTAATGCTTGTAAAAGGGCTGTGTTATCAGCTCTTTTGAAGAGTGAATCAGAGTAATCCATGCCATGTCCAAGCTGGATGATCAGTGAGTCACCTTGTTGCCATAGATTGAATTCACAAACTATGGTAGAGGACCTAGGACTTGTTATAGCAACGTATAAGTCCGGGTCTTTAGGTAGTTCAGGTACATTAGACAGAGGCTCTGCATATATTAAGGTAAGTTCGATATCATCAATGATAGTTGGATTCGTGTGTTCTGTAATTTGTGCATAGATATTTGTTTGATTTGGATTGTTTGAATCCGTAGTGCCAACTAATACCATTCTATAAGGCGTAAAGATTTTAGTGTGACTTAAAAAATTAGCGCCAATAGCGAAAGTTATTAGTAGAACACTTATTACCCCGATAAAGCGTGACCTACATTTTTGCATAGTTAGAGTTCCTTGTCTAAAGATTTATTTTGAAGAAATTGCGCGCTTATTTCTTCTTACAAATATATAAGACGTTATAATAAAAGAAACGTAACAAAAAAATAAAAATTTTTGTTACGTTTTTTTTAAGATAATGTCTTTTAATAGTGGGAGTTTGTATAAAAGGAGATAGATATGAGAAATAAATGGATTGCAGTATTATTAATGGTAGGAATGATGGTGCCTACACTTACTCAAGCAGAGGTAGTGGAAGACAATATTGGAAACACTTATATTAGTGAAGAAATAACTAATGAAGTAGCTTGTATTAGCGAAGTAGATGAAGAAGAGATGAATCCAGATGATGAGATTATGCCAATCTTTACAAGTATTAATGATATCAGTGCTTCTATTAATATTAGTAATGGAATTGCTACAGTGAGTGGTTCTACAAGTGCACTACGTTCAGGAAAAGTTGAGACTATTGTAAAACTCCAACAGTTCTATGATAACCAGTGGAAAACATTAGCGACTTGGTCAAGTAAAGAAGAGTACTTTAGTATGGTTGAAAAGAGTAAAGCTGTTAAGAAGGGATACAGTTATCGCGCGCAAGTTACTGGTAAAGCGTACGACAGCAGTGGGAAAGTAATAGAACAAGCAACAGTAAATTCGCAATCTCAATATTATTAAATATAGATAAATAAAAGGTGTAGCATAATCCTATTTAACATAGTGGGGTATGTTACACCTTTTGTATTGCTTTGTATATATAGGTCTAAAATACTAATCTCTAGAGACATGCTCGGCAATGGTAATGAGTTCTTCTTCAGGAATATCACTGGATAAAGTGAAAAGAGAACTCTCATTATTAAAGATAATAGTAGATAGATTGTTTTTAAAAAGTAATTTAGCAGGAGAACCATTAATTAAAATATCTTTAGAAACGGTATTTTCTGAGTCAATAAATAAATCTTGGTTATCGATATATGTAGTATATGAAATAATATTATTATGTTCATTCTTATAAACGATTCGTCCATTCGCATTATTAATAGAGGCTTTAATGATTTCAAAGCCCTCTGGAATATAGTGAGGATAAAATTGATGATCCCATTCTGCGGGAAGTTTGGGAGCAGTGCTTGCTGTATATCTGTTGATCTTAATGTTGGTATAAATTTCAGTCGTACGGATGAAAAAGTTAAGGATTGGGACCTTGAAAGCCTCAACAGTAGTTGCAGTTAAAGTTAACCCTGCTAAGATAATGCATATAAGAGTAGCTACCCTGTTAGAAAAGATAGAAAAGCCGAATTTGAAGTTTGAATGAGGCTTCCTTTTTTTCGCCTGAAGTAAGTTAGTTTGAAATTTTAAAAGGCTTTCTTTAGGTATTTTATACTCAGGCAAGTCCATAAGTTCTTTTCGTTTGGTTTCAATACATTCCCCTAATTGATCAACGTAAGTGGCAGTAGTTATTTTAATGAGTAGTTCATGATAATCATCTTCATATAATTTTGTGTATTTATTATTTAAGTTCATAAATATGATGCTCCTCCATTAATTTTAGTAACTTTTCTCGACCTCGCTTGATGTACATACGGATACTTTCTGGTTTTACATTGATATGGCGCGCAATTTCATGGTCTGCCATATGATATTGATATTTTAAAAGCAATGTATCGCGATATTTACTTGGAAGTTGATTTATGATATTGATAGTATTCTTATATTGATCTCTCCAAGCTACGATTTCAGAAGGGTTTAGATTATTACTAGGAATGAAATCCCATAATTCAGCGCCAGCTTCTGTAATGGCAGGTTGTTCTAGCGCACTTCTTTTCATATGGCTTTTATTATAATCGTAAGCCTTGTGTTTAGCGGTTATAACAATATAACTATTTAGTTTATAGAGTTCTAATTCTTGAAGTAAATCTGCTTTACCTATTAGGCTGATAAAACAATCATGAATAAGATCTTCTACGGCTTGTTTATCCTTTACGATATTGGAAATAGTATATTTGACAAGAGCATAGTAATTATTATAGATTTTCAGCATAAACTCTTCAGTAGGTACTTCCAAATTCATATTGAGTAATACTGGTATAAACATTTATGTCGCTCCTTCTAGTGTTTTAATAGTAAATAGTATATTGCGTATAGTTTAACTAAAAAAAATGATATATGCAAATATAATCAATATAAAATAGTACAAAATATACAAACGTTTGACAAAGTAATAATGTAACATTGTTAAAAAATAAACTAAAAATTTAGAAAATTGGAGACAAAAAGTATTGTAATTGTACTAAAAAAGGTGTAAAAATATAATGTAAGTTGTTGAAAAAATGCAAATACATAGGGGAGAGTGGAATGTATGATGAAGAGAGTAATGCGTTATATAATGTGTTCACTATTTTTACTAGTATGTTTTGGTGTGAATAGTAATGTACAGGCAGCTACATTTGCTAAGGGGGCTGATGTAAGTTGGGTACCAGCCATGGAAAGTAAGGGATATGTATGGTACGATAAATATGGTGTTAGAAAAGATGTCCTTAGCATATTAAAAGATGACTTTGGTATTAACGCCATTCGTTTAAGGGTCTTTGTAAATCCATCAGGTGATATAGGAAGTGGTTGGTGTGATAAGGCAAATACATTAAACATGGCAAAGCGTGCAAATGCATTAGGGATGGATGTGATGATTGACTTCCATTATAGTGATACATGGGCAGATCCTGCTAATCAAAAGATTCCAGCAGCATGGAGTGGGTATGACTTTAATCAATTAATGACAGCTGTTTATAACTATACATATGATGTCATGAGAAGCTTAACACAAGCAGGTATTTATCCTAAATGGGTACAAGTAGGAAATGAAACAAATAACGGTATGCTTTGGGAATATGGGAGAGCTTCTAGCAATATGAAGAATTTCGCATGGCTTATTAACTGTGGTTATGATGCTGTAAAAAAAGTAAGTCCGAATACAAAAGTTATCGTACATTTAGCAAATGGGGATAATAATACACTTTATAAATGGATGTTTGATGGGCTTAGAAATAATGGTGCAAAATATGATGTCATTGGTATGTCACTATACCCATCAACTTCTAATTGGCAAACACTTGCTAACAACACATATAATAATATGCAAAGCATGGTTGCTAGATATGGTAAAGAAGTTATGCTTTGCGAAATTGGTATAGATTATGCAAGCCCAGATATAGCAAAAGCCTTTGTAAAAGAAATGAATAATAAAGTAAAAGCAGTATCAAATTCAAAAGGCTTAGGCGTATTTTATTGGGAACCAGAAGCTTATCCTGACTTTAATGGAGGTTATAAATTAGGTGCTTGTAACAATAATGGTAGATTTACAGTAGCACTTGAAGGCTTCAAATAAAATAAAATCATAATGATAGGATAGAGAATTTGCGATACATAGTTAAATAAAAAACATAGAGTTTATAAAGGGTCCTAACTTACCTTAAGCGTGTGAGTTAGGACTTTTTGTTATATTTTAGATAAAGTTTACGATGTGCTATCTTTGTGTTGCGCAAATAAATAAGCTGCAGCGGAAAGAAGCTTAAGGATGAAAGAGAGTTTTGAAAAGACCTTTGAAATTTGGTGGGACAAGCTTAAAAATCTACGTAATAAATTTTGTAGAGAGACTTATTTAGCAGGTTATGATCAAGATGATTTGGAGCAGGAGTGTTATTTTATTTTTAGACAGACTTGGGAGCATTATGATGAGAGTTATGGTGTTACCTTTGGAAGCTATTATAAGGTGAGATTACATGGCTGGCGTGCCAATATGAATCGTAAGGTCAATCAAAGACAGAATGTGTTATTAGAGGATGAGACAGGCTATGAGGATGAAAGTATCAATATAGAAAATCAAATCATAGGCAAGATACTATGCGAGAAGGGGTTAGGACTTCTAAATGAAGGGGAATATGAACTGATTAATGCTTATTACATCAAAGAAGAATCACTTAAGTCTATAGCTCAGCGTTTAGGACTGAATTATAAAACAGCAGAAAATAGAAAGAAAAAAGCATTGGAAAAGTTGCGGGAGTGCTTGTAAGCATGCGATTATTACCATTTGATTACGGTTATAAGACGCAGATATTAAGATTATAAGGCAAAGTCATTATAAGTACAGATAATACATAAATGATATGATAGGATAAGGACGGAAAATGAAGTTAAGGCTAGACAGTTAGAAATCGAGATAAAAAGTAAGGCACTTGAATGGGAAAGGTGCTGAAAATAGATAGAAGTGGAGATGAGCGTATGAAAAAACATTGGTTATTAATTGGACTTTTGATTATGGGGATAGGAAGTAGTGTATGTGCAGCACCTTTAGATGAAGTGAGCATTGTACCTGTGAATTATCAGGATAAGATTTTTACAAATAAGCAGTATCAAGACCTTTCTTATCGAAAATACAAAGTAAATAATGTGGGAGATAAAGTTTATTTACCTTTAAGATTAGTCACAGAACTTATTGGGAGTGATGAAGAAATCTGGGATGTTAAATGGGATAAAAGCAAACCAGATGAAGTCATCTTAGAGTGCATTGATATGAAATGCTTTGAGGGCGGAAGAATGAGTACTGGTAAATCACAAGTGATTAAATTAAATGTAGGCAGCCAAGCATTTGAGAAGACATTTATAGATGAAAATAATACGAAAACAAAAGAAAGTGGTCAGCTTTCTGAGGCACCTAAAAAGTTTAATGGAAATATCAACTTACCACTTCGTGCCATTGGAGAAGTTGTAGGAAGAAAAGTAGAGTATAAAGATGGCTTAGTATTTATAAGTGATAAGGGTATTAAATTAGATAGAGATGAAGAGCATAAAGCACTCCAAATTATAAAGAAAAATTTAGGTGCATCAAAAGAAGATGAAGATAATTATATAGATATGGGAGCTTCAGTTAATTTCAATGGCATTAACTACTATGAAGTAACCAGTTATGATGAGAAAAGTGAAAGTCATACAATAACGATTTATAGTCAAAAGGATAAAGGGACACCTCATGTTATAAAAACAATTAAAAATACTCATGGATGTGAAGGTGTAATAGATTATGCGTTTTATTATATTGCAGAAAATAGCAAAGGTAGCGTTTTGGAAAAGTATGATTTAACAACTATGGAATCACAAGTGGTTTGGCAAATTCCTAATAACGTAGATACAAGCTGGATTTCAAAAATCATACCTATGGAAGACACACTTTATGTAGCTATTCATGAAGGTGATTTAACAATGGGGCAAGAGACATTATATAAGATTGTAAAGGGGAAAGGCTCAGAAGTTATTTCATGCCATCAATTTGGGGGAATTGAAATAAGCGGCGATATGATTTATTACACAAGTATGGAAAATATGATTGAGTTTTATAATATAGGTGCATACAATCAAAAAACAAAAAAAGAAGTTCCTATAGGTACAGAAGGATATGTATATGATTTAGCAGTGGATGTAAGGGATAGCACAGATGAAGAAGAAGTAGGAATAGGCAGCTATGGTATTAAAGGAAATATACATATTAATAATGACAAATTATATACACTAGCATATAAAGTTGGCAGCAGTGAAAAGCCGGCGGTATGCAGTATTGACCTCAAAACAAATGAGCAAAAGAAACTTACACCACCAGCAACGCATTTCTGGATTAATAATAATCACATTTATTATATTGAAGAAGCAACAGGTTTTATAAAGGTGGTTGATTTAGAAGGCAATGGCGAAAAAACATTGGTAAATGTACCAGTTCATAATGCAGAATTAAAAAATAATTGTCTTTACTATACAAAGAAAGGTAGTAATCATGATATTGGAGAAGGGCTCTATATTTATGGTTTAACAACAGGTCAAACAACTATAGTGAGTGAGAAACCAATTAAACAGTTTAAAGTATCAGGCAAACGCATTGGCTATGAAGCAGCAGGCTATGCACCTGGTATTTATAAATGGATTGATGGTAAAAATACTACATTAGTAGAAGGAATTATCAAAAGTATTAATATAGGAGAAGGTAGTATAGGTTATAGATTAGAAGGACAAAAAGAAAATAGTTTCGTAAAGTATTAATAGAATAAAGGGAAGAGGCATTATATGAAACAACATGAAGTAGTAGCAGCGATTATTATTTATGAAGGACGTATACTTTGCATGCAGCGTAATAAAGGAAAGTATGATTATATTACTTATAAATATGAGTTTCCAGGTGGCAAAATAGAAGCTGGAGAAACACAAATGGCAGCATTAGAAAGAGAGTTAAGAGAAGAGATGGCATTAAATGTACACATAGAGCAGCAAGATTTCTTTATGACAGTAGAACATACTTATCCTGACTTTGCAATCACAATGCATAGTTATATTTGTAAGGTAGAGACACCTGAATTTATAAGAAAAGAACATGTGGATCATAAATGGCTTAAGGTAGAAGAACTAATGACATTAGATTGGGCACCAGCAGATCTTCCAATTGTAGAAAACCTTCAAAGAGAAGCTGCATTATAAATAAATGAGAAGGGATTGCAAAAATATGATGGGATTAGTGGCATAAGCATATTTTGAAAAGGCTATAATGAGATAAGTGATGAGTTGTTAGGGTATGGTATAATAAGGCAATGATATTAAAGTAACGTGATATGCAAAAGAGGTGAGACAGTTTGGCTATGTATTTAAATACAAATAAACCCTTTGAGAATTATAAGGAATTAGCGG
>USPX01000009.1 GCA_900556665.1 uncultured Eubacteriales bacterium | reverse complement strand
GCCTGTGTTTGAACTTCTATGTTTCTCCCCATAGCATCTTATCTCCTTGTCTAACTGTCTATATTAACGTCTATTATTACGTGCTGCTTGTTCCGCTGCTCTCTTAGCTGCCATGTCTCTTTCAGCTGCTTGTATACTACTATCCAAACTTCTCGCTAGGCTCTTGAGGCTTTGAAGATTACTCTTAACTCTTTGCATACACTGCTGTGCTTCTAAATGTGCTGAGTTAAAGCTTTGTTGTGCTTCACCTGACCACACGTTATTTACACTAGCTACTTTCTGCTTAATGTTTTGGCTTTGATTTTCTAGCTCATTACAGATACTATCCAATGTAGAACCTACATTACTCATACACATTTCCTCCTCTTATTCTGTTTTTAAAACCTCTTGAATAGCTGCTAAAAATTCCTCTTCTTCTTGATCCTTTAGCCCCTTATGGTCTATTCTTTCAATTTGTTCATGGTCGAATAAGAAAGTATAATCTGGTCCAATATTTCCTTCTGGATATAAGCATCCTACATAATCCCAAACCTTTTCACTTTCAAGTGCTTTTTGAGCTCTACCATAAATCATGACACGTTTATTTGTATCTTTTAATAATACAACCGTACCAATTGGTAAAAGCTCCATCTCTGTTCCTGCTACAACTTGTTTCTCACTAATACCCACATAATCTTGTAAAACAAATGCACCATCAATAAAAACTTTAAGTTGCCATTGTCCTAAAGGCATATCTGCTTCTATTGGTAACCAGAACCATAGTTTAGCTTCTTCTTGATCTTCTGGTTGAATCAGATTGCTTTCTGCGAATCTTTGTAATGTGCCATCTGGACTATACCAAGCTACAGTTACTGCATGTATTCCTGTAATCTCTTTAAATCCCATACCTAAAACAACTTTTCTATCTTTATCTAAGAAATAGCTTCTATTGACTACTTCTAATCTTTGGCTAATATAATTATTTAAACTATACGCACTCACTTCTAAATTATATTGTTCATTATTATATAAGCGTTGTCCTGTCTCTTCATCTACTAACATTACTGACATCATTTCATTATGTTCATCTGGCATATAAATATTTGCTGTTGGATCATTCATAGTCATTTCATCATTAAAGACGAATTTATATAAACTTTGCCCTTTGGGAAATTCGATTTCTATTTCCCATACACCTTCTGCATTTTTTACTAGAGGGTTAGCATCTTTATCCCATGCATTAAATGTGCCAACGATACTTACTGTTTGAATATTAAATTGTTCTTCTGGTACATATGTTATTTTTTGTTTCATTATAATCTCCTCTTAATTTTGCATTAATATTATATTCTTATCATCCTACTAAGTTCTTTTTCTTCACTTATGTATCCCTTTCTAGCACTTTGTATCGCACTGGTTAAAAGGGCAAACTGTTTATTGATTTCATTATAACAACTTTCTAATTCAGAACTTACTCCTATTACTTTAGTAGCTGCGTTATCTACGTAATATTGACTATATCGCCCTTTAGTCATCTTGGCTCTATTATGTGCCATCGTATAAATGGTTCTTACATCTCCTCTATGTTCAGAATATAACTTATTTAATTTAGTATATAATTCTTGTAATTTATTAATATCTACTTCCATTACACCATTCTTAGATGCTGTGCTACTATGCGTTACTGCTCCAATCTGTTCCATTCTTTTAACATACTTTTGGGCATTTCCAATTGACTCTGTTTTTGTTGAAGTGATTTTATAAAACCATTTTTTTAAATAATCCCAAGCCTTATTAAATTCACCTGTTAATATATTGTATACTACACCTATAGCTGGTCGTTCTTCTAATAATAGCTCTAAAGCTGCTACTATTTTCTCCTTCTGACGTTCTATAAAGTTCATTAATGCTTCCATGCTTATTTCCGCCAAATATTTTATTTCTCCCAATGCTGCTACAATAAGTGCGTTACCTATTATTTTTACTAATGTCGCTACTGGCATAGTCATTGCATTAATAGCTCCTATACCAAGTAGGCAAGTACCTATTATTTTTTCTCCTGTGGACTTAGGTTCCATCATTCCTTGCCAAGCACTTAAAACTAATTCCACTAACGCCCGCTTTGAACCATATGGTACTTTATCAAATAATACAGTGGCTTCATGTATCATATTACATAATGAACTCTTTATTTGTAAATCACATCTCTTAAATGTCTTCCTATCTTCATTTACTACATTCAAAAAGCTAGAATGATTTTCAAATGCTGATGCTTCAGACATTGTAGAATCTATGTATATTGCTTGTGTGACATTATGTAATAATGAACCTACCGGATCTAAGTAATTCTGATATTCTGTTATTTTTCCTTCTAAAGTAAGCTCCGCAATAATTTTCCCATACTTATCTAATACATCTTGATTAAATCCTGGTGCTGCAAATGTCGTAGTAGATACCAACTTCTTCTTTAACTCGTCAGGTATGTTCATTGTAGCGTATAAAGCTAGGTTCCCACCCAAAGAATGCCCTGTAATATAAAGATTATCTATATGACCTAGTTTAGCCTCTAACTCCTTCATATACTGTGCAGCATCACTTTGTTGATATGTTTCTTCTTGATATGAAAATCTAAAATCCGTTTGCCAATCATTAAAGTACTGTGGGTCATCTAGGGGTTCGCTTCCCCTAAAAGCTACAACTGCTGTATCTGCATCAACTTCAACAACACACGCCACAAATCCAGAGTCTTTATAATATCCCTGAGCATCTAGTTTTAAAGAATCTTCATGATTTGGTGGACCATTATTAGATTTAACATTAGTAATCTTCCAATCTTTGTAGTTACTTATGTTGGAATCTTTTAGTTCTTGGAGAAATCCATTCCATCTTTCATATTCACTCGTTCCTGCTATTGTTCCTCCAAAACGTTGTTGTAACTCTATTTTACCTTGGTCGCTTTGGTAATAATCTATTAATTGACCTACTGTAATTTCGCATTTATTATCCTTATATATTTGATAAATTGGACTATCTTTATTATCGGCTACCGACAAATAGGCTAATGAAGAAATCTTATTAATATCTACTTCAGAAATATTATTACTCATATTATTCCCCCCATTTCCCATATTCACTAAGATTCTCTATATACTGTTCTTTATTAAGATTTATTGTGCCATCTTTTTCTATGATAGCTCCCATCATACAATAAACTTTTCCTATTTCATCAACATATCCATTTACAGCATACTCCTCTTTTCTTATCTGCGGAATCTGTTCATAAATTTGAGGTTCTATATATCTAATACTAATGTAACTACTCCTATACCCTTCTTGTGTAAGTTTATTCGTTAAACTTGTTAGTTTTTCAATTTCTACCTCTGCATCTACCTCTTCTTCACCTTTTATAAATACATAAACCATTTGAGTAGTCTGTGGATATAACTTCAAAAACTCACTATTTCTCATTGTCCTATCTTTTTCTTTTGGATAAGTCATTACTGTATCATTGCTAACAATAACTGTACTATTCTCCCATACTTCGAATGCCAATTTTTGTATATAAGGTTCTTCATTTCTTCCTACTAATTTATTTAAATACCTATCATATACCTCATAAGTTTCTTTCTGAATTTCCACTACAAATCTTAAACTACTATCTGCCTCTGGATAGCATAGTGCTTGAACTGTACTACTATTTGGAAATCCTCCCGCCCAATTGCCTCCTATAGAATCTACGACAAAAGATTCATCATACTTTTCTTCTAAAGCCTGTAAAATTTTTTCCTCTAATATTTCTGTATAGGATTTACATCCTGTCTGACTTACTGCACCTACTAGTACCATAACTAAAAAAACTCCTCTTAAAACGCTCCTTTTTAATCCTTTGCTATACATTAACTTACCTACCAGCCTTCTTTGCTTTTTCTTCATTGATTGCTCTTTTAACGTTGGTCGATAATGTCCCTAGGCTGCTTTCTAACCTTCTTACGAGTTCATACTCATGTTCAAGTTGTCTTGATAACTTTCTATAATATTCATTAAAGGCTTCTGCAGTTTCTCCTGACCACCATGTGGCACTTGTTTTAGCAATACGATTGGCCTCGTATTCCTTTTCCTTTACTTTGCTAATCTGCCCCCGAACCGACCTTTGCATGTTTAAAATAGCTTCAGCATCATTCATCTATTTTCCCTCTCTTAATCTAATAAAACTACTAGATTACACTCTTAATAAGATCTTATGTATAATCTAGTAGTTCTGCTTACTTCTAATATCCGTTATTTAAATCATCATACATAGAACCTACAACAGTTACATTAATACTATCTAGTCCATTTTCTGTTTTAATACCTTTTACTGTCATATTCGGTACGTTTGTAATATCACCAATCTTAATATCTTCTAACCATGCTTTTACTTTATAGTTACCATTTTTCATGTTTCTAAAAGTATAAACAGGTACATTTTCAGGGTTTACACGAATTGTAACAGTTGTTTTTTCAACAATACGATAAATTTCTCCTGACTTAATATACTCCCTATATTTATAATCGTTTTTACTTTTAATCGTATTAGATTCTGCATAGCCTTCTAAAATCTCTTTAAAGAATGTATGACTATCTCCTGAAGAGTCCACTGAATATGGAATTAACTCTTCTTCAACTTGTTCGTAATTTCTTTTTGCTACGATAAGTGTATCTTTAGAATCACTATATCTATCTGCTGATTCTGGATTATTGATCTTTAATGCAATATTAGTTGGTGTACCTGAATTATCTACATATGTCATTGCAGAAGTATATCTAAAGCTTCCGATAATGCGGTCTACCAATGCTTTATGTTCTTTTGTTTGTTCTACCTTATTCTTAAAGATTTCTGTTTCAATAGTAAATTTATATTCACCTGCTGGATTAAAGTAGTAACCTGATTTAAATGGATAAGCATAGCCTTGTAATTGTCTATCTGTAGCAAGGGCAGCATGTGGATATCCTTTCTTATTTTGACTACCATTTTTTGCACTATTGCGGTCTGTAGCATAAATCTGATTCATACTACTTTCTACATTCCAAGTTACTGTTGCCTTATTTTGTTGACTAAATATACGTTTATATTGACCATCTACTGGTACCCAATCTTTAGATCCATCTACATCAACATTTGCCATCCAGCGTTGTACTGGCATTGGATATTTATCACTTTCCCAATAAATTGTACGTTCTAGTGTTTTAGGTGCCTGTACTTCATTAAGGAACTTTCTTGCTGCTACCTGTGGCATAGATTCTCTACCATTATAAATATAAGTTTTTATACTTACCCTATCTTCTCCACTTTTAAACTTCCCTGTTGCTACATCTGTTCGTGTATATGCACTACAACCACTACAGCTTTTAGAATGTGTATTTCCTTCTGAGTCTGTATAACTAACTGTATGTGGCTCATGATATTCATAAGTCCTATTAACACTTCCATCGTAAGCAGATGTTAAATGATTTGTTACAAGTCCTGCATTTAAGTATTTGTGATTTAATGGATCATCTCCTGTAGTTGTACGCTTAATCGTTCCTTCTATAATAGGGCTTCTAGTTACAGAAGTGGCTGCTTCATCTACAGGGTCATTTGTGCCTGCTTTTACCTTAGCACCTACTAATGTCTGTTTATCATTTTTAGACTTATTTGTTATATTTACATTTAATTTACCTGTTAAATTAGATACCCAGCTTCCTTTTGGCAATGTCACACTCGCTTTATGATTACCACCTGCCAAAGTATGCTCTATTTGTTTTGTTAACTCATCATAATCTAATTTATAAGTCTTCTCCCTAATTTCATAAGGTTCCAAATCAATTTCATATGTAGCTGTATTATTATCTTTTGTTAATTCCTTGATACCTGTATTCTTATTAACTGTAAACTTAACAACAACAGGTTCGTTTGGCATTTTAAAACTAATATTGAAGGTAGCATCTTTACCTTGAGCTGGTATCTTACATTTTCCGCTAATTGTATTTAAGCCACCATAACCTGTATACTGAATGCCTTCTACTGCTTTACCACTCTTCTTACCAATAACACTCCAAGCAAAATCCGTTGTTTGTTCTTTTGAAAAGCTTGATTTAATAGCTGCTGTTACATTTACTTCATACGTATAACGCGCCATATTAGGAGCTGACTCAATTTCTGCCCATAAATCTGATTGTACTAGAGAAAATGGTGCAATAGACACACCTAGATAACGTTTACCAGAATCTATATACATATAGCCTTGTCCCCATGAATAATAAGTTGGTGGCTGTACAATATGAACATAATCTATCCAATCTCCACCATTTCTAGGCTTTGCATTATTAGAATATACGATTGCTGTTGGGTTACTAGTCTCTTCACAAACTTCCTTACTTTGTTTTCCACCATAACGAATGTTAAGACCAGTTTGAATAGCATCATTTAAGGTTTTCTTGGTACCGTCTGGCATTGTATAACTAACATTTTTACCATCAAAATGGCTCTTTTCACATCTTTTTAAGCCTGCACTACTTCTATTTTCCCAGGGCTTTTTAATTAAATCCATACTTTGAATAGGCTGTCCGCCCCAAGCATCCCATTTAAATTCCCTATTTTCTATAACATCTCTATCGTTTGTATTCCCTGGTGTATAACCTAAATATTCTATGATACCGCCACGATTTCTACCATTCTCAGTTCCATAAGCAATATGGAAATTCATAACATTATCTTTAGTAGCTTCCTGAATACCTCTTTCAAAAAGTTTCTTATTAAGCGTATTACCTGATACATCATGATAATAATTAGGAACTCCATATAGCTCATTGATTTCTTTATTTAAAATTTGTAAAGCATTGCTACTTGTAAGTGCTTCAGTTCCTGCAGCATATAGATTACTAAAACATCCACTTGCTATTAACCCTATACTTACTACTTTACTAACTACCTTTATTAACTTTCTCACTATGTACCACCTCTTATTGCTTATACATTACATAAACATTAGCAGGACCGTTAGATTTTGCACTTACTTCAATATCATAGATTCCTTCATAAAAATGTTTTTCAGGTACACTAGTATCAACATGATCTTTTTTCTTAACATACGCCATAATATTTTTTACTGTGCTACTACTAAACTTCTGGCTAAGTAACTCTTCTGTTTCTTGGCATTGCTTATCAAAATCTCCTGTA
The DNA here is from genome assembly GCA_900556665.1 of uncultured Eubacteriales bacterium. The sequence continues at coordinate 19,400 of USPX01000009.1, read as the reverse complement.
CTATAAGAACGACTTAATGTTGCTAAAAGTACAACACCACCTTTTTTAGCCGTTGCAGCATTATGTAATGATATTTCCAACATAGAATTCATAGTAATACTATATCCCATTTCATCTTGCTTACATTCTTTACTATCTCCAAGAGGAACACTGAATCCTAAACTTTCTACCACTTTTTCTTTTACTATTGGTTTCCCATTATTGTTGATGTAAACACTTTTACCTTTGCTGTCCCATTCTACTGTTGCACCTAATGCTTCACTTACAAAACGTAGTGGTACAAATGTTCTTGTATTTTTAATGATCGCTTTTGTATCTAGTTGTTTTGTTACGCCATTTACCTTCATTTTCTTTTCTCCAACAACTAATACTACTGTGTTATTGTTATCTACAATCGTTACTGTTTTAGTATTTTTATTCCAATTAACCTTTGCCCCTAATTCTTCACTTACAAAACGTACTGGAATGAGCACACGATTATTGCTGTCCATATAAGGCTGTGCATCCGGGAACATGACACGTTCTCCATTTACTACAACACGAATAACTCCTGCAGCAAAAATCGGCATTGCTATTACTAATGCTAATAATACAACTAATGTTTTTATAACTCTATTCTTTTGCATTCTAATCTCCTCATATATCCTTCTGTTTTTCTAAGGAAAAGGACCAAAGCTATTTAAAATAGTTCTGGCCCTCCCTCTATCTATTAGTCCTAATATAAACTATTTAATTGTTTGGTTTAATTTTGCAGCGATATCTGCATCTTCTTCTTGTTGTGCTTTTGCTTGTGCTTCAAGTTGTTTTCCAATTGTGTTTACACATTCAATGAGTTTATTTACATCTTTAGAAATCTTGTCATATTGACCGATGAATTTAGTTACAGCATCACCTTTCCACCATGAACTTACACTTTGCATACAAGATTTAACTTCTTTCATTGTGCTGTCGATTTCTTTTGCCTTAGCTTCAATAGTTTTTTTCGCTGATAGGGCGTCGCTTGTATTAAATTTTAATTGATTTGCCATTTTAAAGCCTCCTAATATCTACTTATCTTCTGTTTATATGTAAATTTAATTTATTTCTTATTTGAACATTTTTGCTCTTTTTGCTTCGTTTTCCATTTTAAGTTTTGCAATATCATCAAGTTGTTTTGCAATAGCTTTTGCTAATTCTTCTAATTCTTTTAAGCTTGGTTCGAATCTATTGTATTGTTCGATGAATGCTGATTCTGATTCACCTTCCCACCAGCTGCTTACTTTATTAATTGTTGTTTTTAATTCTCTTTGTGTTGATTGTAATTTTGTAGCTTTTTGTTTTAATTTACTTGCTACACCTTTTACTTCATTTGCGTTAAATAAAAACTGTGTTGCCATAATTCTATTCTCCTTTTTAATCATATATTATTAACAATATAATTATCCTAATCTTTGATAACTATATTGATAATGACTTGTAAAAATTGATATTAGATTTCTCCTAATTTAAGTGGTGCAAATTTATTTTTTACTACCAAGTAACCATCGCCTAATGCAAATTCTTTTTCATAGTAACCATATGGCACTCTTGCATTAAATAGATTTTGTTCTTTGATACTACCTAGGAGTACACCAGTTTGCATTTCTCTCACACCTTTTACAAGGTCTTCCCAGTTGTTTGTATACTCTGCTTCATCCCCTGCTGCTATGATGAGTATTTTAAGACCATAAGCTTTTTTAAGAATCACCATCAATGTTTCTTTTAAGTCATAATCTCCTGCTTCTGCAAACTCTATAATATTATCTATTACAATTAAAACTTGTTTCCAACTATCATATAAAGCTTCTGTATCTTCACCTTGTTGACGTGCGCTATTAAGCTCCTCACGCCTTTCATCCACTAAGTTTCTAAGACGTTCTACGATTTCTTCTATATCATATCCTGTTAAATCATAGTATTCGCTTTCATTCGTTAAAGCAAAAAGCCCCATGTTTTGTGAATCTGCTATATACATTTCCACATTTTCTTTACCAAATTTATCCCATAATGCATGTGTCCATGAAATAAGCGTTGTACTCTTACCTGTTTGAACATCCCCTGCTACCATTACTCCTAAGCTTGTTCTTAAGTCTAAGCTTACAGGTAACATATCATTATGATTAAGTCCTATATGTAAAATATCTTTACTTGCTGTTTCATTTAGTCTTAATAGATTGATTCTATTTGGCATTTGAGGAATAGGTACTGCTGCACCTACATTTTGTAAACTTTCAAAGTAGCGAATCGCCTCTACTGTTGTGTGACCTGCCACTTGTGGCAGAGCAGTTTGAAACTCTACTGGATATTGCATTTTAGCAAGTCCACGACCTAATACCTTATCTGGCTCTAAGCCTTCTGTTCTTCCCACAATATTGCTATATTCTGTTTCATCTGTAAGCTGCATTGTAACTGCCATCTTGAAGTTAATACTCATTTTATATCTTACAAGTGTGGAACTATTGGCTGTTGCTACCACATAAATACCATACTTACTACCCTCACGAGAAAGTACTAGCATCTTCTCATCGATTTCTTCATAAGTTTCACTTAAAGCGAAATAATTATCGATGACAAGAACGATATGTGGCAGTTTCTTAACATTTGATTCTCTATTATAAGCTTGTATATTAGAAACCATTACATCTTCAAAGGCTTCTTTACGTTCTTCAATGATTCTAAAGATGAATCTCATAAATTGATTAAGTTTCTCTTCGTCTTCAAGTCCTATAACACCACCACAGTGTGGTAAGCGACTATATTTCTTAAGACTTCCTCCACCAAAATCCATAATATAAAGATTAAAGTGCTCTGGTGAATAACGATATGCTAGAGAAAGCATCATACTTTCTAGAAATGTGGTTTTACCAGTTCCTGAAGAACCATATACCATTAAGTTTCCTTCTGAAGCGAAGTCTAATGTTAATGGTGCTTGAATCTGACCTTTTGGATCATCTTCTATCCCCACTGTTGCCACTAATCCTTCTTCTTGACTAGCCCATACTTGCTTTTGCATCTCAGCATCTGTTTTGATTTCATCAATAACTTCATCTAAATATAATTCCTCTGTAAGTGGTGGGAGCCATGGTCCTTTAAGTCCCTCAATATCATTGTCTTGAGCTACCTTTGTGATATACTCTACCATTGCTTTAAGCTGAGAATCTTTTTCTGATTTATCAATATGCTCTTGCTCTAATGGATAGATTTGTGTACTTCTGCCGTTTAAATCTACCTTAAAGAGCTTCTTATTATTTCTTTTCTTCCCAGATTGCCCATCTGGATCATAATCTGCACCTGAGAAGGTAGACTGGAACATCTCAAAGATTTCATCATTTCCTACTTGTATATAAGCACGTCCCGGTTCTTTAATCATTGCTGCATCAGGACGTTTAATAACATCTTTACTGTCAGTCTCATCTTGTACTTTTAAACAGATTTTAAAACGTGAGTTACTCCAGATTTGATCATCTACTACCCCTGCTGGTTTTTGGGTTGCCAGAATTAAGTGCACCCCAAGGCTTCGTCCTACACGGGCAGCACTGACTAGTTCTTTCATGAAATCTGGCTGCTCTGCCTTAAGTTCTGCGAACTCATCGGCAATCATAATTAAATGTGGTAATGGCTCTTTTGCCTTACCTGCATGATAAAGCTTCTGATATTTATCAATATTATTTACTTCATGTGCTGAGAAAATAGCTTGACGACGTTTTAATTCACTTTTAATCGATAAAAGTGCTCTTGTAGTCTGATTACCACCTAAGTTAGTAATCGTTCCAACTAAATGTGGCATTCCTTTAAATACGTCTGCCATTCCACCACCTTTATAGTCAATCAGTACGAAGACTACATCATGTGGATGGAAATTAATAGCTAGCGAAATAATAATACTTTGTAAGAGCTCACTTTTACCTGAACCTGTTGTTCCGGCTACAAGTCCATGAGGCCCATGACTTGTTTCATAAGCTTGCATATCCAAATTAAATAATTCGCCGCCGGCACGTGCACCAATTGGTACGCCCATGCCATTATAAGTTTTATTTTGTGACCAATTGCTTAAAAGTGGTACTTCTTCTACACATTTAGCTTTCATTGTTTCTAGTAATGTAATTGATTTTGGCAAACTAAAATTAGCCGCAGATTTCTTAAGTCTAATAGGGGCTAAACTTCTACCAACTTTCTCTAAGTCTTCTTTTGTAACTTGGTCTACATTAAATGCTAATTGTTCAGTTGTTTCCTTATTTGCATAAGTTCCTACTTTACCTTGAAGTGTTACAACACTTTTACAGTTCGTTGGCAAATATTCTTTACGCTCAGCTGTGAAAATTGTTGTCACACCAATATTTTTATAACCACTATATAAGTATTTACTAATTGGCTCATCTTCTAATAAACCTGAATCAGAAACAATAAATACAAATTGTGAGTAACTATATTGCATATGTTCTGAGTTACTTTGTTTATTATCTCTTTCCTTAAGATGGTCATAAAGCATGCCTAATGTTTGGTGTGCCATAGCACCTGGACACATCATGAAACGTATATTAAAATCATCATCCCATAAATGTGGTAAGTGCTTCATCCACTCCCATGCCTTTACTTCCTCTTCTTTTAATAAAAGTACGATCTTCACATCATGATAACTATGATTTGTGACCATCTGAAGTGCTAAAACTTTTAGCATTTCTTGAACTTCATTTTGTGGTCCTGCAATCCCACTAATTTCAGAGTTTAATAAATCTAAGCATACTGGTAAGTTACTAATCTTCTCAAACTCTTTAGCGAGTTTTTCTGGCTCCTCTTGGAGTGGATCTGGTTCTAACATTAACTCAGCCTTACGATATTTAGGCTGAAGTGTAGCTGGTATACTTCCTAATCCTAATCGAATAGATAAGAAATCATTATGGGCAGGTGTTTTTTCCCATAACTTACTATCCGTTCTTAATACTCTCTCCACACAAGTGCTTGGAGAAGGATTGATTTCATTCATTCCTGCTATTTGTTGTTCTTTAGCTAAACTAAACTCTGTACGTAAATCACTAATCAGTTGTAAATACTTAGTTTTACGTGTTTTAATATAACGCTTATACTTCTTAATTTGATTTGTTGCATTTACTAGCGATATAAAAATTGTTACTACAGTAGTTGCTACTGTAATAATGACATAGGTGCCTCCAGAATTCATTGCCATAAATATAGACCCTGCAATCATTACCAAAGGTGGCAGAAAAATGCTAAGCCACTGAATCTCTGGCTTGTCTTGATTGGATGGTGGTGCTGGTATTTCTACCTCACCTCGTGGAATCTCTGGCAAGAAACGTGGTGGTCTACTAAATATATTCTTATTTTTCCCCTCCATATTTACCTATCCTTTTTTAAAACTGTTTAATTACTTGTATTGGTTGCCATTACTTGTATTGGCTTCCCGCCTTGTACAGATACTTGCATCCAAATTTTTTGATCCTCATTAAAGTAATACATTGTCTCATCAATAATATGAATATAATTTGCACGTTCTGGAATGAACTTAATATTAAATTCACTTTCTAAGCTATAACGATATAAATGTGATTTATCATTCATATTGTTATAAAATATACAGTCACCATATATATTCATACTACTTGCTACAGCTTCTGAGATAGTGATTACTTCACCTGTTTGAATCACTATATAGTTAATGGTATAGGATGCCTTATCTATGAAGAATACTTTACCATTACTATAGCCAAGTCTAAGTGCACTATTTTTGCATATTCTTTGAGGCATTCCACCTTCTAATGGCTGCTGAAATATACCTTTTTCATTGGTATACCATATATGCTCTTCTGCCAATATAAATGTTTCTATCGTATCCTTAACAACACTTTGTATTTGGCGCTCATATAAACTATAGCGATAGAGTTGACTATCTTCTTCATTAATATAGTAGAGATACTGTTTATATTGTTGTACTAAGTATGCTGGCACCTCAACTAAAGTGATTTCTCTCTCATCTGTCATTTGACAAATATAATTACCTTTGGCTCCATCACTATAATAAAGAGTTTCACCATCTACATTTAAGAACCATGGCATCACGCCAGCCAAGTATCTTTCTTGATCCCAATGCATGCCTATACCACTGTTCATATTTGCAAGGATGATTGCATCATATAACTTACAAACAAGTCCACCATTTTGAATATTATTATTCATACATTCTCCTCTTAAATTACACTAATGTAATCTGAGAGCCGTTATATACACCTTCTTCTATGAGCACTTCATCAGCTCCTAAAATTCGGCCTAATGGCTCCACATGTACAGACCTTTTGGTCATACTATTTAGTCTAAATGCTTCTTCAATCATTTCTACAAGCTCTCCAGCAGTAATTTCTGCTGGAATTTTGAGCTCATAGTCTTTGCCTTTACCTATTTTCACCGTTACAAGTATGTATTCCATATCTTCTATCTCCTTTAATTCTTCACCCACAAAAGATACGTTGTTTCCATTTCTATTGCATAATCTGTTGTCTCTTGAATTTGCTTTAGCAATTTAGTTTTAAATAAATACTCTGTTTCTAAGGCAATATCTATCCTTGTTGCCTCTTTATCATAGGCATCAGCAGCACTATAAATGCTATCATTATAAATATCTAAGTCTATACGAAAGTTATTAAATCTACCATCATTACAGTTAAAGATAATGTATTCTTCATTTTTACTGCTTATATCTAAATCTAGATTACTTGCAAAGGTTTCTGCAAAGTAGTCTACAAACTTTTCTTTATCTACCTCTGCATTTAAATCTCTTATGCTAGTTTCTGTTAAACTTCTATCCCTAGCTGCGCGAAAGGCATTGTTAAGTGCTGTACTAATCATGATTTTTTCCCTACTGCATTCAATAACTTCAAGTAAGGGTTCCATAAAGTTAGCAAAGAATACAACAGCAAAAACCATATATGCTATACCTCTCATAATCTCAACCTTTCTCTTTAAATATCATAGTAGTCTAAATCCTTATAGTGCTTAAGCCCCACAGTTTTCATTTTAAAACTTACTTCTATCAACCTTTCATGGTACTCACCCATAATCTTTATATGTAATGGATACTTTGCTTTAACAGTAACTATTATGCTTTCTCCTCTTTGCCGATAAGGTTTTTCACTTTCACTTAAGTTCTCATACACCTTTTCATCGTCTACTCCTCTTGCACTACGTCCACTGTCATACCCTTCCTTATCTACAAGAATGGCCACATCTCTATACAAGGGTCTACTTTTTAGACGATCTAAGGCATCATTATAATAAGATTCCTTCAAATAATTATCACCAGCTACCACTTGAGAAATATTAAATGTTTCTACAACTAATGTGGCATACCATGGGAAGAAATAAATAAAACTCGAAAAAATAAGCAAAAACATAGATATAAAAATACTAGCCAAAACAGCTTTTGCTACACCACGCATTTTTATTAACCTGTAATTGTTTCAAGTTTTGTCATGAAGAAATCAAATACATCTTGTACCATCTCAGGTACCTTTGCGCCAATTCCACTTACTGCTATACCTACAATTACAATAACCCCTACTGTAATGGCAATTTGCTTAAGACCAATATCACCACGCTCTTCATTTTTTAAGCGGTTAAGCTCCGCACTTAATCTAATTCCTACTAATTGTAATTTTTCTTTAATCATTTCCATTTTGTTCTCCTCCAATAAATCATCTATTGATTTTAATTTTATTTATAGCATTTTTGTAAAATTAACATTTCGTCATCTCACAAAAAATGATATTGTAACACTTGCTTTTACTGGAACATTTCCATAGCATCAATAATCATATATAAATAGTAAATAAAGATATAAACGCCTAATACAATGATTAAGATCATTTGAATTCTAGAGTTTGCTTCTTGCCTTTTTTGTAACTCTTTCTCCAACTCCATAATTCTAAAACGATCTATTTCTTCTTTTAAATACGCCATCTGAGAAGTATTATCATACCCCTTAAGTCTTGTCTCCATAATATCGCAGAACTTAATAATATAATGAATTGGCACACGTTTTTTAAGTTGCTTTAATGCAAACTCTTCACCGTATTCCATATTATCTAACATACAACCTAATTCCTCCGCCATATACGGATTGGCATTTGGTAAATAGTCTCTAATAACATCTGCCAAATAAATATTAACTGTTTTACTATACTGATAGTAAACCATGCTATAAAAGCTTGGGAAATCTTTAGCAATGCTTTTATTCTTTTTACTAATAGCCTTCTCGATTTCATCTACAGGATATAGCCAACCTAAAAGAATAAAAATACAACTCACATAACCCATTACTGTATTTACCTTAAATATTACAATGGATGTAATGATTCCAGCCAAAGCATATAAGATCTGTTCAACACGGATTTCTTCTGGACTCTCCATTTTATTCAAACGTTCTAAGTCCTTTTTAAGCTGTCTACGCTTTGCTTCACTTATTAAATATCTTCCATACTGATTGGCTATTCTTTGCTTAAATGCTTTAATCTTGGCATCCCTGTTCTTCTTTTGCATAAGCTTCTGATGGGAGCGAATACGCTTCTTTTGTTTATTGCCGACAGGCCTGTAATAAGGATAAAGGAATACCTTAATTAAATAGAGTATAGCAGCAAAAAGTATTAACTCACTAAAAAATACCATTACTTCTCTCCTCCTGAATCCAAATCACCTTGTAATGCCTGACATCTAGCAAAACTAATACATACTATACTCACCATTGCTGTATTAAGGACTTTTCCAAAATCACTTTCAATCATAGCTGCCTTAAACTTATCTACAGTTAGGGCATATAAGAAAAAGAGTATAATAATGAAGGTCTTAATTAAAAAGCTGCGATTCATCTGTCTAAAGATTACTTCTTTACGACTATTAATCTCTCTTAACACTGCATTTTCATCTACAATATCTAAGAAAACATCTGCCATCCCACTTCGCTCATTATATTCAAAGATAATTGCTTTCTTTGTAAAGTTATCAAACTTAGGTCCTAACTGCTTATTAAGAAGTAAAATAGCTTGTTTAAAAGAGTATCCATTTTGCTCACAGTTATCAATGAACTGTTGAAAATAACCTCTGATGCTTGGATGAATAGATTCTTCATTTTCCATCACTTTTTTGATTGCCACCAATACACCATCTCTAGCTAAGGGACAAATCAAATCTTCAGCATCCATAATATGCTCTAACCTTTCCATACGAACACTCTTAGATTGCATTACAAAGAAAGTTAAAAGTGCAATGAATAATGCTACTGCTACAACTACTGCCAACGTTACATTCTTCATAAATAACATTAAAGCAAGTATACTCACAGCAAATCCAATACTTACTACAGAAGTAAAACTTTCTAGAGTAAGTGGTAATTTCATATCCCTAATAATCCCTTCTACAAGGCGATTATATTTAGTAAATATATTTTCCTTTTCAAGTACGATTTTCTCACGTTTGATACGTTCGATACATCTTTTTTTATTATGATCTTGTATGTAATCTGTTAATGTCTCACCAATATCTATAATTATCTTAGATAAACCTTCAAATAAATTAATATCAAAGAACAACACAATAAATACTAGTGTCATTAAGCCAAGGCCAATACTAATCATTGAAGTTGTGTTCATCTTCTATATACACCTCTTCCTCTTCTTCGCTAATAGGTTTAAGTAAAAATTCAAATCGACTTTTCTTAATCCCTGCCTTCAACATAATTTGTGCTGTTCTCTCTGATAACACGCCCACACGTTTATGCTTACCTATAATTTCTAATACTTCATGTGTATTTTCATCCTCAATAACATCTTCACACTCAAACTTATAAATAGGATTTACAATAGGTTCAAGCCCATTACATCCTATTACTTCCGAAATAGACATAACCTTTCTTGTACCATCTGCTAATTTTTCTTGGTAAATAACGAACTTAATAGCACTACAAATATTTCGCATAGCTAATTCTGCTGGTTCATTAGATTCCATTAAATATGCGGTTAAGAAACGATAAATTGCTTCTTTATCTCCTTCTGCATGAAGTGTTGTAAAGAAATAGTGTCCTGTTTGTGCTGCTCTTAATGCTGTTGCGAATTCTTTAGGCTTTCTAAGCTCACCTGGTCCTATCCAGTGTGGTGATTGACGCATGGTATTCGTTAAAATTTCATCCATGTTTGCTGGACTATCTTCATCCTCATCACTTACCGTTTCATATTGTAAGACGTCATTGATAATTTTCCCATGTGGACTATCATTTTCCCTACGTACCAATCTCATCTCCGACGGATTTTCAATCGTAATAATTCTAGAAAGTGGACTAATTTGTCTTACTAAAAGTTCATTTAATGTGGTTTTACCACTTCCTGTAGGTCCTACTGTAATCCAAGATAAATCTCCTTTAGGAATAAGCGATAAAAGCTTGTACATATTTACAGAGAAAGACTTATTTTGAATCATTAAATCTGGACTAATATCTTTCTTAGTAAACTTACGAATTACAAAGGCCGGCATATCATATGGAGAAATATCTGCATGGGTTGCATTGACACGATACCCTTCAATGGTTCTGGCATTTACCATTGGATTTTTAGGTGTAAGCCTAATCTTAGATACACCAATAAGCTTGTAAATAATACGCTCCATATGTTCTCGATCTATAAAGTTCTTATCCCAAATCATCGTTTTTCCTTCTTTTTCAACGAAGATTTGGTCTGGTCCATTGGCTCTAATCTCATCAATTGTAGGATCATTCATAGCTTCTGTAATCGGCCCATAATGGGTAATCTCGTCAGTTAAAGCTTTCTTTAAATCGCCTAATGCCCTATAACCTTCTACAATAGGCTTATGTGTATCAACAAATTCATTAATATACTTCTCTGTAATTAATCTTTTCTTCCCAGGGTCTGTTTCCCTTCTAAAAGCATTTGTAGCATTCCCACTAATGTATTTCTGACAAAATTCTAATGCCTCTTGAAACTTAATGGTATTATGTTTAATCTTTTCATCTACCTCTTCTTGAGACTTTCCTTTATATGTACCATACATAGTTTTTTGCTGCATTTCACTAATTTGAGCTCTTGTTAACATCGTATTGCTCCTTGCCTTCTAGTTTGTAATCATTTCTACGAGTTGCTGTATGCCTTGTAAGTACTGTTTGTCTAGCATTGAACTATGTTTAACATATAGATTGCCCTTAAAATATTCTTCAATTGCACCTTTTACCATTGGTAACTTAGCTGCTATCTTAAAGTCTGTTTCTTTAATTGCTCCATAATCATAACTTAGCTCTAATCCATTTACATAAATCAAATTAGTAAATTTGGCTGTAGACACACCTACAGAGTTTGCAAACTCAAGTAATTTAGTTGCATTTTGTATACTTTCAATACGCTCACTTACAGTAATAAAACCTCTATGAACATATTTCATTGCTGCAAGGCAAAATTCTAATGGTGGATTGTTTGGAATATCTATAAGCACAATATCAAAGATTTCCTTTAATTCCTCTAATAGCCTCTCAATATCACTTATTTTAAAATCCACATATTCTTCAATCAAATCATATGGACTTGGTGAAAGTAAATAAAGCTGTTTATACTTTGTCTCATTAATCTGTGTACGAATATCGATTTTATCATTTTTTAATACACTTAATAATCCTTTTCCTCTTTCATTAGGCAGTACATCTACATAGTTATATAAGGTAGGATAAAAAACTTTGAAGTCTACAATACATGTATTTAGATTCTTTTCTGCTATAAGTCCACCCACATTAGCAATGACATTACCATTATCAGCAAAATCACTAGCTGATATGAAACCTATAACATTGTATAGAATATCACCAGCTTGATTTTCCAAATCTGCTTCAACTTCTGGCGTAATACGATTAAAAAAGCTACGGATACTTAGTCTTCTTTCTTCTCGATCCATGACTCTACCTCCTTCTGAAGTGTTGGCACTTGATCAATAATAGGATTACTTGTTTCCCTACTTAAAATAGTGATTAATAAATCACCATCGCTCATATTACTGAATTTAGCATATTGATTAATTTGGTCTTTCGTTCCTGCAAGTACTAAAGCCTTAGGTAAAATGCTTTCTATGAAATCTTTACTTTTCATAACTTCTTCGCGTGACTTCTCATCTAATCTTAGAATCTCTTTATAAACTTCATAAATCGAATGGCTCTCTGAATTCAGCATATCCATCACTTCTATGCTATCAAACACAATTTCCGTACGTGTATTTTTATTATTGGTAGAATAATTGATACCATTCATTCCAAAACCACCATTACTAGTTGCTGCATCTACTGTATAAGTTGCACGAACTCTAATACGGTCACCAGGCACTAAGATGTCTCCACCACATTTTAAGTAATTATACGGAATAGTCACTACTTCTTCATCCTCACCTAATGTGTATAACCACTCATTTGTAATAGGTCGTTCTTCACCTACTTCATCTTTATGAAGAATACTATTTTTTCTCACAAAGTTTGCTGTGTATTTACCAATTACATTATCAATATCTTCTGCTAAAATCATATCCTCTGTATATTCTGTTTTTACCACATTATATACTTCTACGTCTGTCTCAGTAATTAATGATTGCATAGCTAGACCTTCTTTATTTTTTACACGTACTACGCCTACCGTATTTTTAGTGTCTGCTGCTGCACTTTCTATAGCGACATAAGAACCAATCATTACAATAATACTTGCCCCTACAGCTACAACTTTTTTCGTTAAGTTTTTGTTAGGTGCCACATTCTTAACTGCTTTTACATTTAACTTCATCTTAATTTGCTCCTTCTAAAATACGAAGTAATATATTTGAGTAATATTCTTTAAACTCTCTATCAGTTTCTACAATAGGAATATCTCTCTCTATTTGTTCATCAAAGCTCACATCATATCTTACATACCCTGCTACTTGCATCTTAGTTTCTAATTGCTCACATAAATCTGACGCAAATAAATCGCTTACACGCTCAGGTGTAAAGAAGTCTCCCTCATACTGTACACGGTCATTGTATCTTGTAATAATAAGCTTTGATTTTGCATTAAGATAACCTATATTCTCGTTGCTTAAAGAATTTCCCATATTTCTTAAAGTTGTTATAATCGAATACTGACTATTATTCACACATAGTCCGAAAGTATCTATATTAGGAATAATCTCCTCAAAATCCTTTAAAATCTCAAATGGAATATCTAATAATACAAGATTAAAATGCTGTCTTAATACTGTAATCAGATTAATAAGTTTATTAACTGTATAAAACTGATTTAATAACCTATCATCCTCATAATCATACGTAAGCCCTGTAAGCCAGAGTTTATCTTTTAAATAACATGCACAATTCTTATAATCCTGTGGTTTGGCTAAACATCTTATCAAAGAAGCGTTCATATGCTCATCCAACTCTGCCTGACGCATAAATTCACTAAAATAAATATTAGTTGTACGATTATACACATCTAAGTCCACAATCACTGTACTTAAGTTGCGTTTGGAAGCTTCGTAAGCTAAGTTAACTACTGTACTTGTAATCCCTACTCCACGATGTCCTGTTATACCCACAACTCGGCTAATTCCTTGGCTAATATATTTAAACTTTTTATCTTCAGTTTCTTCTTCTACTTCTTTAGATTTCTTTGAAAAGACTCTACTAAACAGCGAACGCTTTTCCTTCTTCTCCTCTTTCACAGGTGGTGTATATGTTACTTGCTTTTCTTTTTCCTGTATGAATTCATTTCTTATATTGCTTTCCTTCACTATAAATCTTTCATATGTAATCTTTTCAAAAAACTTATCATACTCATCTTGAGATATTCTTAGCTTTTCTACAAAATGAACTTGTATATTACTAAGTTGTAATTTGAGCTCTAAGTTATTTGTAAGCACGAATACCTGCTTATCATAAGTCCTTTTAAGCATTTCTAAATCTGCTTTAACTTCCTCTAATGACTGATCAATTCCTTGATCTAAAATAGCAATACTATCAAACTTAACATTATTTTCTGATGCAATTTCCAACAGCTGACTAGTATATAATGTCTGTTTATTGATTATGTGCTTATTATGTGCTACTTTTATATACGGTAATTCATTAATTCTTCCACCAACTAATAGTAACTCCACTTTTCTCCTCCTTGTATTCAAGCATGTATATTAACTAGATTATAGATAGGCCGGTGATTTTATTTTGAAACTATATATTTTATTCTTTTTTCTAATAGGACTTTCCTATTTAGATTTTCGCTATCATAAAATTCCTAATGCAATTCTCCTACCATTTGCCCTAATTGGCTTATGCTTCATACCTTTTTCCCAATATCCTATTTCCCATATGTTAGGTTTTCTATTTCCTTCACTATTTCTATTTTTATTAAATATATTCCTAGGTAATTATATTGGTTCAGGTGATATTAAACTATTTATGTGCACTGGACTATATTTAGGTCCAACTATTAATTGCTTTCTTTATATTTCCAGCTTAATCATTGCTAGCGGCTTTGGCTTAGTCTACTTGATTGTGCATTTTAAGAAACCTTCTGCCATACCACTTTGCCCCTATGTATTGATTTCACTTAGTTTATTCACCCTATATCCCTATATTTAATAATTCCCATCTCTAAACACCCACTTGAAATAATTACCAAAAATCCAAATTGTTTCAAGTGTGTGTTTTTTTCACTCTATATATAATAATCCAACTTTTACCGTTTTACAACATATTTCATGCTGTTATATCTAATTTCTGCAATCTACTAACAGGATTTTTGCGTGACTAATTAACCTTCAATAACTAGGAAATTGTACCAGTATCTTTTTCTTATATAATGAAATACTAAAAATATAATTTTTATATATTGGAGGAACTATAATGGATAAGGCAAAGAAAACTGCTACAGATAATCAATGGGTAGGACAAAACCCATATCAAAGTACTGAAGGTACAAAATATTTCCATGATAAAGCACCAAAAAGTGCGGGAAACAACCAATGGGTATCTAGAAATACTCCTCCTGAGAAATAAAACTCCTGAGAAATGGGCTTGGAATGAGGCTCTGTTGAAAGAGGGGGCCTAGTCTAGCCCCCTTTTTCAACATCTCATTCAAGATTTCTTGCGTCGCACGTAAGGCTGCTGGATGAGAATGGATATAACAAAAAAGCTACAAGACTTGGTTGCTTGTAGCTTTTTATTATAAGAAATAAAGTTTATTTGTATAAATTTAATTTTTACGAACGATATCTGCGCCAAGTGCTGTAAGTTTTTCTTCAAGGGCTTCGTAACCACGATCGATAAACCTTACATTGCTAATAATCATTGGACCATCTGCTGCTCTGAGTCCTGCTAATACTAAAGCTGCACCTGCACGTAAGTCAGTTGCTTTTACACTTGCGCCGTGAAGTTCTGATACGCCTTGTACGGTAGCTATGCGCCCTTCTACTGTAATATCTGCACCTGTCTTCTTAAGTTCATCAATGTATTGGAATCTGTTATCCCATACACCTTCAATAATTGTACTAGTCCCTTCAGCGATACTTAAAAGTGTGGCCATTTGAGGCTGTAAATCTGTAGGGAATCCTGGATGAGGTAATGTTTTTATATTTGTTGCTTTTAATTTTTGCGGTGCAACTACACGAATATAGTCATCACCTTCTTCGATAGTGATACCCATCTCCATCATTTTTAAACTTACAGAATACATATGTTCTGGAATAATATTACGTACATATACATCCCCACCTGTAATCGCTGCTGCCATCATATAAGTACCAGCTTCGATTTGGTCTGGAATTGTAGAGTATCTTCCTCCATTTAAACGTTCAACACCTTTAATACGGATTACATCTGTACCTGCACCTTTGATATTAGCACCCATCATATTTAAGAAGTTTGCTACATCAACTACGTGTGGTTCTTTTGCAGCATTTTCAATAGTTGTTGTTCCTTCAGCTAATGTTGCTGCAAGCATTACGTTAATAGTAGCCCCAACACTTACTACATCTAAATAAATGTCTGTACCTACTAATTTTTCAGCATGTGCTTTGATAACACCATCTTCAACGACAACTTTTGCTCCAAGTGCTTCAAAGCCTTTGATATGTTGATCGATTGGTCTACCACCAAAATCACAACCACCTGGCATTGCTACTTCTGCCTTTTTAAAGCGACCTAATAAAGCCCCAATTAAGTAATATGACGCTCTAATATGTCCTACATATTCATTTACTGCTCTATGTGTAAATAAAGTTGAACCATCTACTTTAAGAGTATGTTTGTCCTCTAAAGTAGCTACGGCACCTAAATCCTCCATGGCTCTCTTTAATTTTTGTACATCATCTATATATGGTAAATTTTCAATTACACTTATTCCATCTACTAAAAGAGCTGCTGGTAAAATAGCAACTGCTGCATTTTTAGCTCCATTAATAGTTACTTCTCCAACTAGGCGTTTACCACCATTTATATACAACTCGCTCAACCTGAACACCTCTTAATCATTATTTAAACAAAACATTACGCTCTATACCACATTGTATTATAACATTAAACATCTTAAATAAAAAGCTTATTCTATTAATATTATTCTATTCGTTTATTAGTATAAGCATTCACATATATAGGATTCTTTAAACCTCTTATCTCTATTTTATATGTTGGTATAAGTTGTGTCCCTAAAAGCATAATATTACTCTCATCAATGGCCTTATAACCTAGCGTAATATCCGTGATATACATAGGTTTTTCTATTTCTAATTCATCATCTATCCCAAATAAAACAAGATCAATTGGATAGATTGTTTTCTTAATTCTATCACTATCTAATTGACTTATTTTACCAATTTTTATGGTCGCTTTTTGAATTGTCTCGCCCATGAGCTCAAATCTAATATACTCTTCAAACACAGGTATTCCTTTATAATTTCTAAAAAATGTTATTTCTATATTATCTCCATTATTTCTATGTTGTATATATGCATTATTAAATTTTTTATTGTAATTTAAGCGCTTTATAAAATCTCGACATATCTTCTTTGCACTTTGTAAACTTATTTCTTTATTACTGCTCTCAGAAACATCTGTATTCGTATATACTATAGTATTCTTATTAAAAACTAGACTCTCACTGCCATATCTATGGATAATCGACTTAGGTGCACTACTATCTTTAGTGACAATTACCTTACCACTGTTTTCTCCAAATAATGCACTTACCATATTATATCTTTCTGCAGTTGTATTACTACCTATGAAATCACTCAAATTAGCTTGCGACTTAGGTGTAAAATTTCTTGGTAACTGTGTCTCTAAATAAATTTCTTTTTGTTCTAAAGCATATGTCACATTATTAATGCGTGTTGTGTTTATTCTATATCTATCTATAGTCTTGACAATATTAAATGTTAAAAGCGCTATATTTAAAACTAAAAAGATACCAATAAGCTCATTTAATATTCTTTTTCCATTCATCTTTTCACCCCTATTCCTTAGCTAAATTGTGCTTTGCTGCTTTAATTTCTATAGAACTAGGTGTGCTACTATCCTTATTATTTGTGTTATTCTTTAAGTTATCATCAGTATTATTTTCATTTTCAGCCTTAATATCTATCTTTGGTTCATCATATGTAAAAATCCAATTAAACTTAACTGGTTCATCAATGTTATCTACAATGTAACTACAAGCTAATTCCTTTATTGGTTCCCCATTATACAGTTCATCAATAACACTCTTGAAGTCTTTTGTAAGTTCACCTTTTTGCTGAGAATGTTCAGTCCCTATCTCTATATCTAGTAATGGCCATTTCCCTTTTACAATTTGATTATTCTTAACAACAACTTCTAGCATCGCATTAATACCTAATATATCTTTGACTTTATCTGTTAAGAATACCGGTATGCCATTATATTGATAACTAAATTGATAAATCGTTTCTCCCTTACTCTGTTGTTCAATAACATTACTTAGATATAGACCTTGTTTAATTGTTTTAGGAATTCCCTTACATTCATTTACGAATGTATTAACTGCTATCATTTTTTCTAGTTTGGATAGGTGATTAGCTTGTGTAGCACTTGTAATACTAAATTCAAGTATACCTGATGGGCTATATCTCACGCTTGTTTTTTGACCTTCACGATAAATGATACTTCCATCTTCAGCAGCTTCTACTTCTTTAACAAGTGGATTAGTAAAAAATCCATTAACGTAATTAAAAAGTCTATTTTTAGTTGCTTCTAATGTATCTTGTTTTACATTATTAGTAATAGTAAGTATATCGTAAATCATAGGCTCATCTTTACTAATAATTGGTAAAAATATATTACCTTTAATATACTCTTTCTTAATCCATGTCACACTTGGTTGATATTTAATTTTGTTATTATCTAGATTTACATTTTGTAAAATCTTATAGTGTGTTTCCAGTTTACTAGGTAGTGTTAATTTATAAATAGGTCTATCTTCTTTGCCTATTAAATAAAGGTATGTCTTATGTTCATTATAGTCGGCAATATCTACTAAAATATTATTAATCTCTATATTCCCAGTCTCTTTCGTAACTTCCATTCCCATAATCTCGTCCAAAGTAAGATATGTCCCATATTCGTAAATAATACCTTGTTTACTAAATACGTCATCAAAGCTTAATTTTTCTTCCACTTCTAGCTTAATCTTCTGTCTCTCAAGCTGTCCTACTAATTCGTCTGTTAATCTTGTCTCATATTCATTTTGTACAACTTCTTGTATGTTGTAAGCTAATGTACCTTTGTTTACCCATATTGCCTTAGGCTCTACTATTATATGATGCATATTGGTACTTTGTTGTAAAAAATTATGGCTTGACAGATCGCCAAGCCATAGTATTGTTGTTTGCCATATGCATCCTACAATGAGCGAACCTAAGATAGCAATTTTAAATATGGTTTTTCTCATTGTTTCACCTTATTTATTAAGATATTTTTATGCTATTAAAAACAACGTAATTTTTAAGTTGTTGTTTATTTTGTTCTGATTCACGTGTAATATAAAATGTCATTTCATCATCTACTTTACCAGCAGCATTAACATATTTTATTACTACTTTATTCTCGCCTTCTGCTAAATCTAAAAGCTGGCTGAATGTACAAGTTGCCCCTACTTCTCCTAATTTGTAAGTATTAGTAGGTTCTGACTTAAATACTGTTTCCATTTTATCAGCTTTAACAACTGTCTTTGTATTATAAATCTCTACTGTGATTTTTGTTTTTTGAGATGAGGCTTCACCCATTAAATTAATTTTACTCTCAAAAGTGGTTGTATTAATTTTATTAGGTTGGGTGATTCGAGAGATATACCCATCTTCAC
>USPX01000008.1 GCA_900556665.1 uncultured Eubacteriales bacterium | reverse complement strand
TATGTCCCATAAAAAATTGCAGAAACTTTGTTACTATGCACAAGCATGGTATGTAACAATAAAAAATAAACCATTATTTGAAGACGATATAGAAGCATGGGTTCATGGACCTGTTGTGCCTAGCTTATATTCACAATATAAAACATATGGATCAAGGGCTATTCCTAGGGAAGTTAAAATTCCTAATAATGTAGAAAGTAATATAGAAATATGTGAATTTCTACAGAACATTTATAAAGTATATGGTCATTTATCTGCTAATGAATTAGAACTTTTGACTCATACCGAAGATCCTTGGATTAATGCAAGACAAGGCAAAAGTGAGTGGCAACCAGGTTATGATTCAATATCTCTTGATGATATGAAAAGATATTATTCAAATTTAAAATGATACATTAACAGGGGGTAATGACAATAGAAGATAAATTAAATAAAGATAGAAACTCAGAAAACTTGTTTTATCATGTGCTTACTAGATATACAGATAAGCAGAGTATAGAAAAGAATACATATAATAAGTTTCAAGCTTATAGAGAAGTAAAAAATCATACAGGGTATGATTTAAGAAAACTAGAAAATAAAGATGGTAAATTTATAACACCAGAAGGCATGGATATTAGGGAGATTTATAGCAATAGTATTCAAAAAGCACCTTATATGAGTCAAGCGCAAAAAACAGATGTAAGCATGTATTATGGCAATATTATTTCAGAAATTGCACAAACAGGATGGGATAATATTGCTGATTTAAATCTTACTATTAAGTATAGTGAGGGCAAGCTAAAAGCTATATCATCATAATAATAAATAAGTTATAAAAGTATAATTAGAAAAGATGAATCCGCATGCATAAATAGTTCATAGCATGCGGATTAAATTTTAAAAAATAATTTCTAAAAAAAGTTTAAAAAAAGTATTGACGTAAGTCGGTATTTGTAATATACTAAGTGAGCAGTAGCGGTTGAGCAAGTATCGTGCCCGAGTGGCGGAACTGGCAGACGCACAGGACTTAAAATCCTGCGAGCTAACCCTCGTACCGGTTCGATTCCGGTCTCGGGCATATTTATTCAGCCAGCTGCATAAATAATTTAATAGGCAGAGATGGTCGAGTTGGTTTAAGGCACCGGTCTTGAAAACCGGCGAGGGTAACACCTCCCTGGGTTCGAATCCCAGTCTCTGCGTTAGGTAGGTCATCCGGAAGGATGGCCTTTTTCGTTATATGCATTATATGATTTCAAAGAATAAAAGCACCTTAGCAAGATAATAATTTAATTATTTATTTGCTGAGGTGCTTTTTCTAATATCTGGAATTATATGTATCAGAAATGAGTTTAAGTGAATGGATTTGTTTCTGAGATAAGGTGTATAATGGAATAAGTATAGTAAGAAAGATATTTTATAAGGTTAGTGCTATATATTAGCTATAAATAAAAAGAGATATAGAAATGAGGGGAATTGAAAGATGAGGAATACTTATAAAGAGAGAATGAGAAAATGGGGAGCATTTATATTAGTTGGGGCTTTAAGTATTACACCTTTAATGGCAGAAGAGGTAGCTACTCCTAATGTAATGTCTAAAGAGGATACTAAGGGTTATCCAAGTGAGTGGGCTGTAGATACTATAATGGAGGGGCAAAATTATGGTATTTATCCATTAGATTGGCATGATGATTTTAAAGCACAAATGAGTAAGGAGCAGATTCAAGAACTACGCAATGGTATAATTGGTAAAATTGGTGATATTAAAGACACCAAATATATAGGTAGTTATGATGAGGCTGTTATTAAGAACAATACAAAGGCAGAAGTTTTAAAACAGTTATTTTCTGGACTTAAAGAATATGCCTATCCTAAAGAGTTGGGTTTAGAAAATATAGATGCTATTTCATTTATGAAAAAACATGGTATTATTGATCAAAAAACAAGCAATGAGGCATTAAAAAGACCATGTACAGTAGAGGAAGGAATTTTATTAGGAACCCGCCTAATTGATTGGTTATATGAAGAGTTAGATGCAACTACTAAGGGATATTTCTGGAAGGTAGAGGGTGGCAAAAATGAGGTTTATCTTTTAGGGTCTGTACATGCAGCAGATGCTAGGTTATATCCTTTTAGTAAGAAGGTTTTAGAAGCTTATGATAAGGCAGATGTAGTAGGATTTGAGATTGATGAAAGTGATGAAGCAGACTATGAAAAGTTTGTAGATAAAGTGGTATATAAAGATGGGACTACATTGAAAGATCATATTTCTAAGGCATCATATGAATTATTATTACAGTATAGTGATTTATTAGATTTGACCGAAGAGGAAATGAGTAGGTTAAAGGTATGGTATTTGAGTAATTATATATCTTCTTTAAATAGTGATGGGATATATATAGATGATGAATCTCAAGAACCAGCAGACTATGGTGTAGATAATTATTTCTTTTCAAAAGCTCAGTTTGATGGTAAAGAAATTTATGGTTTAGAGAGTTATGAGTTACAAGCGAATATGTTTGATAGTTTTTCTGATGATTTACAAGAAACATTATTACTGCAAGATTTGGTAAGTTACTTATACGCACCTGATTATTCAGATTGGACTTATGAAGATTTTTGGGAGTTAGATAAAATGAGTAGTCAGTGGCTTACCTTAATGAAAGATGGAGATACAGAAGGCTTTAAACAATACTATAGTCAAGATGATGGTATAAGGGATAAGGAATTAGCTGCAGAATATACTCAAAAACTTATTACAAATCGTGATAAAAAAATGGCTGAAAAAATTGAAAGCTGTTTAAAGAGTGATGAGAAGAATACATATTTCATTATAGTTGGTGCGGCACATTATATTAGTCATACGAATAATGGTGTAATTGACCAACTTAAACAAAAAGGTTATAATGTAACACAAATAAAATAGTTCAACGAATAATAAATAGTGGAGGGAGCCTGTATGCCAGGCTGAGAGGAAGTAAGTAGCTTCGACCTATGACCTGATTTGGATAATGCCAACGTAGGAAACACTTGATATAGCAAAGGAATATGATTGCATAGAAGCTGTTATACGAGAGAGGTCTTGTATAACAGCTTTTTTGTTGAATTAGTTTATGGAAAATTCTTATTTGTCATATATAATATAGCTAAATACTATATTTGAAATCATGGGAAGTAGTCAAAAAGGAGATTTGAAGATGAAATTTAGTGAGATTGTAAGAAATACACGTACTAATGGACCTTTAGTGCATTGCATTACAAATTATGTGACTGTAAATGATTGTGCCAACATTATATTGGCAAGTGGTGGATCACCTATTATGGCGGATGATGCATTGGAAGTAGAAGATATCACAAGTCTATGCCATGCATTAGTTATTAATATTGGTACATTAAATGTGGGAACGATTGAATCTATGTTACGTGCTGGGAGAAGGGCTAATCATTTAGGTCATCCAGTGATTTTAGACCCAGTAGGAGTAGGTGCTTCAGCACTTAGATTACAAACAGTATTACAGCTCTTGAAAGAAGTACAGTTTGCAGTGATACGTGGGAATATGTCCGAGATTAAAACGATTTATGAAGGCAGTGGCGTGACTCAAGGTGTAGATGCAGTAGAAGAAGATAAGATTACTGAGGCAAATCTGCCACAAGTGGTAATATTGGCTAAAGCATTAAGTATGCGAACAGGAGCCGTCATTGCAATTACAGGAGCTATAGATGTAGTAGCCCATGGCGATATGGCTTATGTGATGTATAACGGTCATAAAATGATGTCTCGTATTACAGGAACAGGTTGTATGTTAACAAGTGTTATTGGTAGCTTTTGCGGTGCAAACCAAGGAGATTTATTAACGGCAACAGCCGCTGCTGTAAGTGCTATGGGACTTTGTGGTGAGTTAGCTTATAACAAGATGCAAGTGAATGCAGAAGGAACTGGAAGTTTTAAGGTGTATTTAATGGATTATATGAGCTTATTGGATGGTGAATTTTTAGAAAGAGGTACTAAAGTAGAAGTACGATAATGTGTGAGTAATTAGGTATGAAATGATATATGAAATAGGCTAGCCATAGGAGCTGGGGCGTAAATAGGAGGCATGAAAATGGAGATGAAGCAAAGCTTTAACATCGATAAGGAAGCAATGTGCTTATATGCAGTAACGGATAGAAGCTGGTTAAATGGAAGAGCATTAGAGGAACAAGTAGAAGCAGCATTAAAAGGTGGGATTACTTGTTTACAGCTTAGAGAAAAAGATTTAGATGAAGAAAGTTTTATAAGGGAAGCTATGCGTATTAAGATATTAGCAATGGCTTATGGCGTGCCATTTATCATTAATGATAGCGTAAAGGTTGCATTAGCTGTAG
The DNA here is from genome assembly GCA_900556665.1 of uncultured Eubacteriales bacterium. The sequence continues at coordinate 22,438 of USPX01000008.1, read as the reverse complement.
ATGCTGATGGGGTGCATGTAGGACAAAGCGATATGGCAGCTCAAGATGTAAGAGGGATGATTGGCAAGGATAAAATACTAGGTGTATCAGTGCAAACTGTAGAGCAAGCTATTAAAGCAAAAGAAGCAGGAGCTGATTATATAGGTGTTGGCGCGATGTTTACCACATCTACTAAGAAAGATGCTAATGCAACTTCAAGTAAAACATTAAAGGCCATTAGAGAAAGTGTAGATTTACCTATTGTAGCTATTGGTGGTATTAATAAAGATAATGTTATGGAACTAGCAGGTTGTGGAGCTGATGGAATCGCAGTTGTTTCAGCTATTTTTGCTCAAGAAAATATTGAAGAAGCTACTAAAGAACTTAAAGTTTTAAGTGAAGCTATGATTCATAAGAATGTAGTGAAAGGTGTTATTTTTGATATGGATGGCACACTTTTAGATTCCATGCCTACTTGGAAAGGAATAGGGGCGAAGCTTCTAGCAAATAATGGGATTATACCACCGGAAGATATTGAAGAACGTTTAAAAGAATTAAGTTTCATAGATACTGCAAATTATTTTATTAATGACCTAGGGCTAAAGATGTCTGAGGAAGAAGTTGTAGCAGGCATTAATGATTTAATGCGTCAGGCTTATGCAGAATATATACCACTTAAAACAGGGGCAAAGGAACTATTAGAAAGCCTTAAAAATAAAGGTTATAAAATGGGTGTAGCAACAGCTACAGATAAAGAATTAGCACTTTTAGGACTTAAACGATTAGAAATATTAGATTACTTTGATGTAGTTGTAAGTTGTGGAGATATAGGGCATTGGAAGGATGAACCTATGATTTATAAAGAAACAACTAAAATGATGGGGCTTGAAGAAGCAGAAGTCGTTATTGTAGAAGATGCAGGATATTGTGTGAAAACAGCTAAGGAAGCAGGCTTTAAAGTAGCTGGGATATATGATGCAGCAGCAGAGCTTGAAACAGAAATGATTAAAGCGTTAAGTGACCATTATATGTTAGATCTTACTGAAATGGAGGCATGGTTATGCAAACAGTGTTAACAATAGCAGGTTCAGATTGTAGTGGCGGGGCAGGTATTCAGGCAGATATTAAAACAATTACAGCCCATGGTATGTATGCTATGAGTGCTATTACAGCATTAACAGCTCAAAATACTACAGGTGTTTATGGTGTACAAGAAGCTACACCAGAGTTTGTAGGTCAGCAAATAGATTGCATTGTAAGGGATATTCGTCCAAATGCAGTAAAGATAGGTATGATTTCATCTAAAAAGATCATGGAAGTGCTTGCGGCTAAGTTAGAAGAGTATAGCCTTGAAAATATAGTATTGGATCCTGTAATGATTTCAACGAGTGGTAGCAAATTAATGAGTGATGATGCCATAGAAACCCTTTGCAAGAAGGTAATGCCTAAAGCGAATCTTATTACGCCTAACTTACATGAAGCAGCGAGTCTAGCAAATATGCAAATACATACTAAAGCAGAAATGATACAAGCAGCAGAGAAGATAGGAACTTTCTTTAAGGGAGCTATTTTAATTAAAGGTGGTCATTTAGAAGAAACAGCAGATGATTTACTTTATATGAGTGGTGAAGTGACATGGTTTGAGGGGCAAAGAATTGAAAATCCTAATACCCATGGTACAGGATGTACGCTTTCATCTGCCATTGCATGTAATCTAGCTGGTGGCTTTGATATGAAGACGAGTGTAGCTCATGGAAAAGGATATGTTACTGGGGCTATTGCAGCAAATTTAAATTTAGGAGCAGGTAGTGGGCCTTTAAACCATTGTTATAAGATACAAGCTTAGAAAATATGTCCTAAATGTGTAAGATGTCTCATCTGAATAGGTAAAATGCTCAAAAATAGAACAATAATATTGGCATGAGTATACTAGCCTGCTAGTATATAAAATTAAAGGGATAGGCATACACTAAAATATAGTTAATAACTTGTTCAGGTGTTAACTATAAAAAAGTTTTTCGGAAGAATATCGAAAAACTTAAGAGAAAATATGATGAGTTACATAAGGAGATGGAAATATGAAAAAGTTGTAGATAATTATTAAGTGGGTATAGGTTAGGGGGAATCAAAATGAAAGAAGAGAGAGTTGGATTAAGTAATCAAGGCTACATAGCAAACAGAGAATGTCAGTATTTTTTAGGTGGTACACCGGATTTAGACTTTACGATGAATGCTATTATAGGGCTAAGTAATCCAGTAGATTCAGGCGTTAATTTATACTTAGACACTACAACAATATGTAATTTATCAAAAGATTTATGCCGTGTTCAATTATGCAGTGCATACCATACATTAGATGACTTACAACAAGTAGAAAATATTTCTATGGGAAACTTAAATTGCAGACCAAGTCAAAGCCCTCAAGGAAAACTAGTTTTTGGTGCAAATAAAAAGCTTCCAGTAGAAGCAAATAGTTGTGGTACAGCAACTTTATGTGAATACGAAACAACACGTTTACGTGAAGAAGGCATGATCGTGATAGCACCAGGTACAAGTCACTTTTATATTGTGACTTCATTAGTAGGACTTAAAAAACCTACAATTAGTATGAATTTCCGTTGGTGGGAAGAAACTATCTAGATAGGAGGGTGTCGCAAGGTTAATAATAATTTTGCGATACCCTCTTGTTTGTTTAGATATGGGTTTTTAGGCGTAGATGATGCGGCCTAGGATGGGGACTTTTTTGGACATGCCTAAGATATCGTTACTGTGGTATTTGGTGAAGTGAGTGGAATAATCTTCGCCAGGGGTGAGTGAAAAGTGGTGGCCATTGGCCCAGGCTGGACAATTGGTGACATCGAAGACTACGCCGTTAGCGGAGACGTAGCAAGGATGACCATTTTTACCGTTATAGTAGTTTCTAAGTTCATATAAGGTGAATACGCGAGGAGGGACAACAGGCTGAGGACCTAACATTTGAGCAATGAGTGCTTCTTCATCTAAATACTTACCCATTTGCTCTAGATGATCTTGATAAAAAGGTGAATGCATATGTGTATTTAATGTGGATGAAGCGGAAGTGAAAGGTCGTGAAATTCTTGGAAATATGGGCATAATGAATCCTTTCTAAATCTATGTTCTATATAGTTTATTAAAGGGACGAAGTAAGTATGTAGGTGTATATACCCACTTAAACCAAATATTAGGCTCAAAAGGCTAAAAAAATCAAAAAACGTGGCTTACGCCACGCTTTTTATTTTGTCCATTGCAGTATAAAGTCTACTTACTAAAAGAAGCAATACAATCTTTAAGTATCTCGCAACCTTTGTGAATCTCATCAATTGTACATGTCGCAAAGCTTAGGCGAATATAACTGTTCTTATCATGATCTAGATGTGAGAAGAAAATCGAAGACGGCAAGATGAGTAAGCCTTTGGAATGGCAAGTATAATAAAGCTTTTCCGCGGGGATGTGGGGTGGCAGGCGGAGCCAGAAACATAGGCCACCTTCTGGGCGCTCGAAAGTAATATTATAGTCTTGCAACTGCTCTAAAGCTGCAAGCATATATTCATAACGGCCACGGTAAATCTCGCGCATGTAGTGGATATGTTCGTCCCATTTATTGTTTACAAAATAAAGTTCTAAGGCTCTTTGAATAAGTCCAGAAGCAGAGATATCGGTGTTTTGCTTGGCCTTGGTGAAACCCTCAAGTAAAACTTCAGGCATAATCATAAAACCCATGCGGAGCCCTGGCATGAGAAGCTTAGAGAAGCTTTTAAGATAAATGACACGGTCTTTAGTATCTAATGATTTCAATGTAATTGGTAAGTCATGTCCATAAGAAAGTTCAAGCATAGGGTCTTCTTCCAGGATAAAGAAATCATAACGATCTGCTAAATCAAGTAAATGATCCATTGTTTCTAAACTATAGCAACGTGTCGTTGGATTTTGATAATTTGGCATGATATAAACTAGTTTTGGTTTACATATACGTACCTTTTTTTCAAGCTCTAATATGTTAATGCCATTTACATTGAGATGAACAGGAACGATGCGGCAACCTCTCGAACGGAAAACTTCTACAGCCCCATTGTAAGTAGGGTTTTCAGTAATAACGGTGTCGCCAGAATGTAAAATGCTTTTGGCAATAATATCAAGTCCTTGTTGTGCGCCTGAAACGATTTGGATAAGATGAGCTTCAGTATGAATGTCATAAGTATTGTGAAGAAATTCAGTAAGCGTTTTTCTAAGAGGCATAAAACCGTTGGTTTCTTGATACCCAAAGGCGAAGCCTTTATCACGATCAATGGCTTCTACAATATATTCTTTAAAGGTTTCTGTTGGAAAAATACCAGGGTCAGGGGAAGCGCTAGCAAAGTTAATGAAGTTATGTGCTTCTTCTGGTGGAATGAAAAATGGCTGCTCGTTGGCTACCTTTTTAGAAACATAAAATCCACTACCTTGTTTAGAAGTGATATATCCAGAAGCTTCTAATTGTTTATAGGCGTTAATGACTGTAATATTATTTACACCTAGTTCTTTAGCAAATGTACGGATAGGTGGCAGTTTACTACCATATTCAAGTTCTTCATTAATGATTAAGTTTTTTATATAACGAAAAAGTTGAGAATACAATGGTTCTGTGCTTGTTGTATTGAATTGTAACGGTACAATGGCCATGTTGAGAAAAACCTCCTTTTTTTATATTGACTGAATATTATTCTTATGCAAAAATACAACTATTAAATTACAGAGAACAAGAAAATTGTATCGCAACAATTTTATTAAGTTTTATTTTAGAGGTTAAAATTATAAAAGTAAAGTCATTAAAAAGATTTTAACTAAATATTCGAACAAATTCAAACTAGGAGGATGACATGAAGAGAGCGGCAATTATTAATGATTTATCAGGACTTGGAAGATGTTCCTTAAATGTAGCAACAACTATATTATCAGTTCTAGAAGTACAAGCATGTCCACTGCCTACAGCAGTGCTTTCAAATCAAACTGGTTTTAAAGAGTTTTCTTTTTTAGATTTTACACCACATATGAAAGAGTATTATACACATTGGGAAAAGCTGAAGCTGGAGTTTGATGCGATTTATTCAGGTTTTCTAGGTTCTACAGAGCAAGTTGAAATTATTATAGATTTCGTGAAACGATTTAAGAAAGAAAATACACTTGTTTTAATCGATCCTGTTATGGGGGACAATGGTATACTTTATCCAATTTATGAAACTACATATCCAGAAGATATGAAAAGATTAGTAGCTTTAGCAGATGTTATTACACCAAATATTACAGAGCTTAAGTTATTATTAGGGATTCCATTAGAAGAGGAAATGACAAGAGAAGAACTAAGATTATATCAAACAGATCATGATAAGCATGAAGATTTAAAAGCTTTAGGTCCTAAAAAAATCATTGTAACAGGTCTTATTGAAGAAGATGAAATGTACAGTATAGGCATTGATGTAGAAAAAGATGAGTGGTATGAAGTAAAAACTGCATATAACCATAAATCTTATAGTGGCACAGGAGATATATTTGCTTCTATATTATGTGGGGCATTAACACAAGGCCAGCAGTTAAAAACGAGTATAGAATTAGCCACACATTTTATTAGTAAAGCGATTCAATATACAGAGAAAGTACCAAATTGGGATACACGTAATGGAATTATGTTTGAAAAGTTTTTAAAGGAGCTGAGTATAAATGAAACAAACTAATAAAACAAGACTATTAGTATTAACAGCATTATTTGCAGCACTGACATTTTTAGGCACACGTATTAATATTCCACTTGGCATGAATAATCGTATCGTTCATCTAGGGGATGCAATGGTTTATTTGAGTGCATGTATTTTGCCACTGCCATATGCTATGGCAAGTAGTGCCATAGGTGCAGGACTTTCAGATTTTACAACACCAGGCTGTATGATTTGGGTATTACCAACTATGGTGATTAAACCATTATTAGTAACATTCTTTACTTCTAAGCAATATAAGATTGCCAACAAACGTAATATTGTAGCTGTATTTTTAGCAGGGATTACAGGCTGCATTGCTTATGCAATAGTTGAAGGACTTATTTATGGGAATATGTTAGCAGCTTTCATAGGTATACCGGCAGGGGCATTACAACCTATTGGTAGTGGTATACTCTTTATGGCATTAGCAGTAGCTTTTGATAATATGAAATTAAAGAATCACCTTAACTTAAATCAAGACTTTAATGCAGGTGGTAAAAAGGAAAAAGAAGTGAGAGGAAAAATAGCATGATTAAGAAGATGACAATACTTTATGAAATTCATGGTGGATTATACGTTAATCTAACAAATAAATGTCCATGTAACTGTACTTTTTGTTTAAGACAAGAGGGAGATAGTGCCCATGGTTCTGATAGTTTATGGCTTGAACATGAACCATCTTTAGAAGAAGTGATTGAAGCCTTTGAAAAAGAGGATTTAAGTAAATATAAAGAAGTCATCTTTTGTGGTTATGGAGAGCCTACTACACGTATCGAAACAATGATTGAAGTATGTAAATACATTCGTTCAAAAAGCGATATTAAGATTAGATTAAACACAAATGGGTTAGGTGATTTAATACATGGTAAACCAATAGCACATATGTTAGAAGGCTATATAGATGCTATTTCTATTAGCTTAAATGCACCTACAGCAGAAGAATATCTAGCAGTTACAAGACCTAAGTTCGGTATTGAGTCTTTTGAAGCTATGTTAAAATTTGCAGGTCAAGCTAAAACTTATGTGCCAGAAGTTACTTTAAGTGTGGTTGATACAATTGGTGAAGAGGCTATTGAAAAGTGTAGAAAGATTGCAGAAGAAATAGGCGTTAATTATAGAGTACGTGAGTATGTCTAGATTTTGACTTGAAAAAAATTAGGTGCTATAATTTAAAATATATCAAGGAAGAAGCAGGCAATGGTGTCATTAGAAGTTAATGAGATTGCCTGCTTTTTGTTTTAAGATTTGGGAGGAGATAAAGATGGACAAGACATATATGGAAGCTATAAGCTATTTAAGAGAACTTAATCTTATCTCAATCGTAGTAAGATTATCATTAGCTGCAATATGTGCAGGCGTTATAGGTATTGAACGAGGACAAAAGAGAAGACCTGCCGGTTTTAGAACCCATATATTAGTGTGTATGGGGGCAACACTTGTAATGATTACAAATCAATATATGGCAGATGTGTTAGGCATGGATACTGATCCTAGCAGAATGGGTGCACAGGTTATTAGTGGGATAGGTTTCTTAGGTGCAGGGACAATCATTGTGGTTGGTAGAAATCAAGTAAAAGGTCTGACAACAGCAGCAGGGTTATGGGCATGTGCATGTATGGGACTTGCTATTGGTATAGGTTTTTATGAAGGGGCTATCATAAGCTGCCTATTTGTATTTGGGGTAATGACAGGACTTCATAACATGGATAACTATGTACAAGCTAATTCGAAGGTAATGGAGATTTACGTAGAATTTGAAGATTTAAGTGGACTTACAACCTTTTTAAAGTATCTTAAGGATAAAGGTGCTAAAGTCTCTAATATGGAAGTACAAAAAATTAAAAGAGATGGTTACCAACAAGTTGGATCTATTATGACTGTAAGACTTCAAGAAAAGTATAATCATGCAGAACAATTACTAGAGTTTAATAATATAGAGGGTGTACATTCTATAGAAGAAATTTCTTAATAAGCGTACATATTTGAAATGGACATAGCAAAAGAGTTATGTCCATTTTTTATGCCTTAAGTTTAAAATCAGCTTATAAAAAGAACGGAAAAATACTACAAAAGTATTATAAGAGGATAAGGCATAGTGAATAAATTAATAATAAATAGGTTAATGCTGCATGGGGGTGGCATGATGAAACAAATAGAGTGGCAATGGTGGGCTTTAGCCATTGGAGTTTTGTTTGTATATATTGGGTTAGGGATTCTTATAAATGATAATTATTCGGGAGGTATACGTTTTAAAGATTGTATATGCTTTATTGTGGGATGGTTATTGATTATATGGGCGTTTTTTAGGGGGGGAAATGTTGAATAAATAGAAAAGCCTTGAATATAAATGTTATAGGACTAAGGAATAATAGGTGATGATAAGTGGAAAAGATAAAAGATATTTATGAGACAATCACAATGTACAGATATATTTCATTAGTTATTACTTCAATTTGTTATTTGACTAATGTTCCGCAACAAAGTATTTACCGTAAACTTCTTATTATCACAATGATGGTATTATCTGCTCTCTTAATGAATTATTTATATAAATCCAACCGAGAGAACAAAAGTAAGATACTTATATTAGTGATTATAGAGGTTATAGGCGATAGCTTATTAATCATACCATCAGGTGGAATCTATAGTCCTTACATATGGTATGTATTTAATACAGTACTTATAGCAGGCGTAGAGTTAAAGAAAGATTATGTGCAGGTTACTTTAATGATCTATATGATTTGTATTATGATACTGAGTAATTTTTTTCCACATAAGATGCAGCAAGAGATAGTAGGAACTCAGTATACTTTTAATATGGCTATAGGCATTATATTTGCAGGTCTGATTGTTCAAGTCGTTTCAAATTATGCTAAGGAGATTGAGAAGCAAAAAGATGAAGTGCAAAGTGTTAATAACCAGCTAGAAGAAGCTGGATTAAGAGCAGAAGATTCATTGAATTGGTTAGTGGATACTTATGAAGTTATTAACTTCTTTGCAATTTACAACACCAAAGATGAGATGGTAAATACCCTCTTGAATTATATTGTAAGTGTTTTACAGTTTAAACAAGCTGCTTTTATAGAAAATACAGATGAAGCAGAACCAAGAATATCATATACCAATGGGATGAGTGAATTAGATAGAAAAAAGATTATTGGTTTGTTTAAACATGCTTACAAAGAGCATAAGACACGAAGTGATTTTGAAGGTTCATATTATCCTCTAAATGATGAATACTTATGCCTCATGGTGGAATGCAGTTATAAGGAGTTCGGATGCATTATTGTGGCAGCTAAGGAGATTACACATGGACTCATCTTTATTAAACAGTTAAGTGATTTGCTTTTTAAAAAGCTAAATCTAGAGACAATTGAAGAGGAAATGCTCATCAATCAGGAGCAAAATCGAATTGCTAATGAAATTCATGATAGCATTTTACAACAACTTTTTGGAGTAGGATGCAATTTATTTACATTAGAAAAGAAGATTGAGAAACTAGAGAAAGAAGACATTGGGAAAGCTATTAAATATAACCGTCAAACAATCAATACAGCTATGACCGAACTTAGAAAAATTATTTATGGTATGAGCTGGAATAAAGAAGGTGTTAATCAGCTCCTATGTAAGATTGAAGGCTATATAGAAGGGGTCAAGCGATTATATGAAGTAGAGATTGATTTTAAAGTAATAGGAAATGTCCAAGACATTGATATCAAAATGCAAGGAGCCATTTATCGAATCATTTGTGAAGGGCTTGCAAATAGTCTAAGACATGGCAAGGCAACACAGTTAAGTGTAAGTTTAAAGATTACTTTAATTGAAGTAAGAGTAGAGGTTATAGATAATGGCATAGGATTTGATTACTTAGAAGTAAGAAAGAGTAGAAGAGCAGGATTAGGCATTAAGAATATTGAGGAATTGGCAGGTTCTTTAGGTGGAGAAGTTGAAATTACATCCCGAAAAGGTAAGGGTACAAGAGTAGAGATTAGCATACCTGTAAGCCATTTGAAAGAGGGTGTAGTGGAATGAGAATTTTAATTGTAGATGACCATGATGTTGTAAGAAAGGGTATTATCGCAGCCTTATCATTTGAAGAAAATTTTGAGGAGATATACGAGGCTAGTAATATATCAGAGGGGATGAAAATACTACGTATTCATGAACCGGATATAGCACTAGTAGATATTAGTTTAGGAAAACAAGAAAGTGGTTTAAATATTATTAAAATGGCAAAGGAAGAATGTATCAATACTAAGTTTGTAATTTTAACTTCATCATCTAGACAGGATGATTATGAATATGCTAGAGAGTTAGGCGTAAGTGGTTACATATTAAAGGATTCGCCTATAGAGGACATAGAGGAAGCCTTAGAAAGTGTAGCTAGAGGAAAAGAATTTTTTGATAGCGCATTACAAAATTATAGTGCAAAGGGTATCTATGATCAGATTAAGAAGCGATTAACAGATAGAGAGATAGAAGTATTACGCGCATTAGGAACAGGATTAACGAATGCACAGATAGCAGAAAAACTTTTTATCACGGAAAATACAGTGAAAAAGCATATTAGCAGCATTTTAGGTAAGTTAGAATTGTCACATCGCACTGAGGCTGCCTTATATGCAGCATCACTATGGCGAAGAGAAGAAGAATATAAGTTATAAAGAGAAGGCAGTGAACTTGAACAATTGATGTTTTAAGGCACTGCCTTTAATACAGAAAATAAAATTAGCATAGAAATGAAAAACATAACGTATGATTACAAAGTGGCAGATAGTTTAAGTGTATTTAAAGGAGGACAGAGTATGAAGGGGGTAGAGCTTGAAGCTTTTTGTAAAGATATGGCCATTCTAGTACGGGCAGGGATGACGTTGGAAGAAGTGTTTGAATTCATGCAACAAGACAGTGAAAGCAATCATATCAAAGAGGTCATTAAAGAGATTAAAGTAGAACTAAAGAATGGAAAATCCATAGATGAAGCATTGCAAGCTACTAAAGAATTCCCTCAACATATGATTTATTTGATTCAAATAGGTGTAAGTACTAATCAGCTAATAGCAGTTTTAGAGGTATTGATGGAAATTTATCATAGAGAGGAAGAGTTAAAACAGCATTTAAAACGAGCCATTAATTATCCTATTTATTTATGCAGCATTATGTGTATTATAATGCTTTTTTTAGTACTTAAAGTTATTCCTACATTTAAACAGTTTTTTAGAGATTGGACGGGAGAAATGACACAAGGGGCAAAAATGTTTTTGAACCTTGGCAGAGGAGTAGGTATTTGCACAGTTGTTGTGTTCGTGTTTATTGTGCTTTTGAGCATTGTGAGTGTGCTTTTAGTTAAGACCAAAACAGGACGTAGAATAGGATATTATTTAGTAGGCTATACAAGTATTGGAGAGAAAGCAAGCACAGCTCATTTTGCATGGGCCATGGGAATTTTATTGCAAAGTGGATTAAGTATAGAACAAGGATTAAGTAAAAGTTTAGGTGTTGTAGAAAATAGAGTTGTACGAGAAAAGGTAAGCGAGTGTTTAAGAATGGTGAAGGATAAAGAGTTATTTGAATATGCCCTAGTAGAGACTAAAATTTTTTCAAGAAAGATTACAAGATTAATCATCAAGAGTTCTAAAAATAATCAATTACCTAAGGTTATGAAAGAAATTGGTGAGGAGAGTGAAAAAGACTTACAGTACACGCTAGAAAATAAGATGTTAGCTATAGAGACCTTTTCTGTAGGCGTGACCTCTGTTGTAATAGGGAGTATTTTAATGACTGTCATGTTACCTCTGATAAGTATGCTGTTAATGTTAATGTAGAGGGGTGAAAGCTGTGAAGAAGCTAGGCAGTCTTGGCGCGCTCATTTTATTGTGTTTATTTTTATGTGGTGCAGCCTTAGTTGTAGTGTTTGAAGTGGTAGTTTGTGAAAATGTTATGGCTTCTAGCTTAGAACAAACAGATAAACGTAGTGCCATTAAATATTTAACGCAGAGACTTAGAAATCTTGATGTCAAAGAAAGTATAGAAGTAAGAAATATAGAAGGGACCGATGTTTTGGTTTTTACTCAGAAAGAGCAAGATAGAATATATGAAACTTGGTTATATGCATATAACGGAAGTTTGTGTGAAATTTGCAAAGGTAAAGTAGGAGAGATGAAACTAAGTGAGGGTCAGATGATAACACGTATTCAACGATTAAATATAAAAGCTATCCAGCCTAATCTAATTAAGCTTAAAATACAAGATGAAAAAGGCAGAGAATATGAGTATGCACTATTTGTAAGAAGTCATTTGAAGGCGGTGCAAAATGAAACATAAAAGAGGAAAAGGAAATAAGCATTATATATTAGGAAAGTATAGTGCCTATTTAACAGAGAATATGAGTATGGTATTTATATTTCTAATTATAGTAACTATTGCCTTATCAAGTTTTCTTAAAGTGTATGCGTTAGAAAGAAAGAGTAATGAACAGCTTATGGCCAATATAATAGCTCAAAATCTAATAGAATATGGAAAGGATACGCAGCTTCGTTACAATGATCTACTTGTTGAGTTAGGGGCTAAGGAGTTACATGATAAATATTATTTTTACTACAATACGGATTGGCAAAAAATAAGGGATGAAGAGAAGAGTAGGTACTATGTTGAATTAGATGTGGAAGAAGAGAAGATGCTCAGTGGGGTACTTAAAAATATTAGAGTAAATGTTTATAGAGAAGGTTACAGTGATGAACTTATTTATAGCTTGTCGGCTAAGGCATATTAGAAGTAGCTTGATGATGTAAGGGATTATAGGAAGAAGGGAAAATAGTAGATGAGGGAAGAGAGAAAAAATCCCATAAGCATGGGGGGCGCATCGCTTATTATCATTTTTACTGCGTTTTTAGTAAGTATCATCATTGTTTTTATGACCTTACAAATTTATGAAGGGTATAAAATGAATGAACAGTATATTGTAGAAACTCAAGCCTATTATGTGGCAGATGGTGAAGCAACTATTAAAAGAGCATTGATTGAACAACGGCTTTATCAAATTTATTATGCTAAAGCGGATATTACTTATAATGCAGAGCGTATTATAAAGGCCATTAAGGATATTAAGGGAATAGAAATTGTAAATCAGGATGAAAAGCGTATTTTGATACGCTATGTAGAGCCTATTAATGCCAAGGAAAATCTAAATGTAGAATTGGAAATAGATCCGAATCTGCAAGGAAAAGAGATTGAATGCTTTACTATAGTTAATAAGTGGCAAGTAGAAAAGGAAAAATAGAATCGTAAATAAAAATGATACAAACAGTAAAATTTTTAAGGACAAATTAATATTATAAAGTAGAAATAAAATAAAGTAGGAAAAATATTATGGATGTGATTACGTATTTAAGAGAGTTTAATACAGTATCAGTCATAGTAAGAATACTTTTGGCATTAATTTGCGCAGGCTTGATTGGCGTTGAAAGAGGAAAAAAGAAGCAAAATGCAGGATTTAGAACACATGTATTAGTATGCTTGGGCGCAACATTAGTTATGATGACCAGTCAGTACATGTTACAACAAGGTTTTACAACGGATGTAAGTAGATTAGGTGCACAAGTAATTAGCGGTATAGGTTTCCTAGGAGCGGGGACAATTATTGTAATAGACAGAGGGCATGTAAAAGGACTAACGACAGCAGCAGGTTTGTGGGTTTGTGGCTGTATAGGGCTGGCGGCAGGTATAGGTTTTTATGAAGGTGTTATTTTTATATGTATTTTAGTAATAGTTATCATGAATAATCTAGACTGCATTGATGGCTATGTGAAAGGACATTCTAAGATCATTCATATCTATGCAGAGCTAGATGAGATACAAACACTAACAGATTTTCTGCATTATTTACAAGAAAAAGGAGTTATGGCCACGGATATAGATATTCAAAAAATCCATAGAGGAGAGCAGACAGAAAGGGTAAGGGCTGTTATGACACTTACATTATGTCATAAGTGTTCTCATAAAGGGGTTATAGCAGAGCTAAGAAATTTGAAAGGAATTATAGAATTAGAAGAAATTTCTTAGAAGTGTTTAATACCCCTTGAAAATAGGCTATCATATAATAAACAAAATGATAGTATAAATAAAGTATTTGAAACTATAACATTTTGAATACTTGAGATTTATAAAGATTGTGATGAAGTAAGAACGGTTAGAGGAATAGGAGTTCATACAATATGAGGATAACTTTACAAGAAATAAATGGATTAGCTAGTAGCGACCGAATTTATGAAGATGGTAGAGATTATTATAGAGAGAAACGCGTAGGTGAAGTGCGTGTAGAAAATGGCTATGAGAATTTAGAGATTATGTCTTATGTGAATGGTGCTATGGGATATTATCATACAAAAGTAGAAGTTAGTGAGCAGGGCATTGAATGGTGTGAATGTGATTGCATTGCTAGCTTTAAGCATGAAGGCGCCTGTAAGCATGTAATTGCTATGCTACTGAAGTATTATTATGAAGTTTTACCAACACTAAAAGCAGGCATAAAGGGTGAACGTTATTCCCAAGGCGCATTAGCTTATTATGAAGATCAGATTATGAGGGAACAGGATTTAGAAATAGGCGATAATCCTGTAATTAAGGCAAAGCCTAAATTGATAGAAGATGGAAGTGGGTCCTTTGAACTAAGCTTAAGTGTAGGGGAAAAGAAATTTTACATTGTAAAAGACTTGTATGAGTTTGGGGAAAATATGGTACAAGGGAATAATGTAAGTTACGGAAAGAACTTAGAGTTTATTCATGATCTTGCTGTGTTTGAAGAAGAATCTAGGCCTATTGTAGAGTATGTAATGGATAAGACTTATGAGTACTTAGACATCTTAAGACAAGTAGGGATGTATCGTGGATTTAGCAAGGCAGAACGTAAAACATTGCCATTAGGAAGCAAAGCTTTTGATGAATTCTTTGCACTTGTAAAGGATAAGGTGGTAGATGTAAGTGTGAGGGGAGAAGCTAGGGAAGTACTCTGCATAGAAGCTAATCCAGAAGTGAAATTTACAGTTAATCAAAAGGATGAACATTATGAAGTGGTAAGTTCACTCGCAAGTTACATTCCATTTTCTTTTGCAAATCATAAATATATTTTAAGTGGAGATAGACTTTATCGTGTAAATAAAGCCTTTTCAAAAGATGTATTTCCACTTTTATGGTATATGTATGAAGCTAAAAGAGTAAATGGTGGTATGAGATTAGAGTTCGATGAAACACTTATGAAACGTTTTATGCTTTCTAGTTTAGAGAAGATAGAAAAACATTTGCCAGTGGTAATGAGTGAAGAGATTAAAGAAAGTGTGGCACCAGAACATGTACTTATTAAGGTCTTCTTAGATATGTCTGATGAAGAGGATATTGTAGGGGATATTGAGTTCCACTATAAAACATTTAGCTTCAATCCTTATGGCAAGTTAAGCTATGAAGCCACAGAAAAATTAGAACATATCGCTAGGGATACGGTGAGAGAATCACGTATGAGCAGTATTTTAAAAGCTTATAATTTCCGTACCC
Organism: uncultured Eubacteriales bacterium; assembly: GCA_900556665.1. The sequence continues at coordinate 7,166 of USPX01000008.1, read as the reverse complement.
ATAATGGAAAGATTTATTTAAAAGATGAGGAAGATATTTATCACTTCCTAAGGGCAGGGTTAAGTGACTTAATGGATTTAGGAGAAGTCCATGTCACAGATCGTTTAAAGGGAATGAATATCGTAAAATCACCAATTGGTGCAATTGGTATACGTATTGAAAATAATATGCTCCATGTGGCACTAGATAAAGTAAATATGCCGGTTGAAGAAGTACAAGCTATACTTGAAGCTTACCGTATGAAAAATAAATATTATCGTCTTAGAAGTGGTTCTTTTATAGATTTAGGAGATAAGAACATTGGTGACTTTGAAAATATTGTAGAAGGTTTAGGGATGAAAGGGGATGACCTCTTAGAAAGAGAGGCTATTTTACCTAAATATCGTGCACTATATTTAGATCAAATCCTTAAACAAAGTGAAGACATTGAAGTAGAACGTGATAAATACTTTAAACAAATCATTCGTGATGTAAAAAGTGTAGAAGATGCAGATTATGAAGTAGCTTCAACGGTTAAAGCTAACTTAAGAGGTTATCAAAAGGTAGGCTATAGATGGCTGCGTACTATGGCGAGTTATGGTTTTGGGGGCATTTTAGCTGATGATATGGGGCTTGGAAAGACTCTTCAAGTTGTTACACTTATCGCATCAGAAAAAGCTGAAGCAAGTAGTGAAGGCAAAGAAATTAAACCTTCATTAGTTGTTTGCCCAACTTCACTTACATTGAATTGGGAAAGTGAAATTGCTAAATTTGCACCTGATTTAAAAATCTTACTAATCATGGGAAGTGTAGAAGAACGTAAAGAATTACTTGATCAAGCTATGGATTATGATGTAATTATTACTTCTTATGAACTTTTAAAAAGGGATATTGAAAATTATGATGAACTCATGTTTAGATTCTGTATCGCTGATGAGGCACAATACATTAAGAATGCCAATACATTAAATGCAAAAGCATTAAAGTTGGTTAAAAGTGAAGTGCAATTTGCATTAACAGGTACACCAATCGAAAACTCCCTAGCAGAGCTTTGGAGTATTTTTGACTTCATTATGCCAGGGTATCTTTTTAGCTATACAAACTTCAAGAGAAATTATGAAACACCTATTGTAAAAAATCAGGATGAAGTGACAACGACTAGACTTAAGAAGATGATCGCACCATTTATTATGCGCCGTTTGAAAAAGGATGTACTTAAAGAATTACCGGATAAAACGGAAACAGTTATCTATAATACCATGGAAGATATGCAGCGTAAGCTTTATACAGCACATTTAGCAGAAGCTAAACAAGAGATTGAAAAAGAGTTAAAAGCAAGAGGAGCAGGTCGCAGTCATATTAAAATGCTTGCGCTGCTTACAAGACTAAGACAATTATGCTGTCATCCATCTCTTTATTTACAAGATTATAATGAAGGTAGCGGAAAGCTTGCCCAATGTATGGAACTTGTAAGAGATAGTGTAGATGCGGGACATAAGATATTAATCTTCTCTCAATTTACAAGTATGTTAGATTTAATTGGTAAAAGCTTAAGTCAAGATGGGTTAGAATACTTCATGTTAACAGGCTCAACTAAGGCTGAAGAACGTATTCGTTTAGTCAATGAATTTAATACCTCTGATGTACCAGTATTCCTAATTTCTCTTAAAGCGGGTGGGACAGGCCTTAATCTTACTGGGGCAGATGTAGTGATTCATTATGATCCATGGTGGAACTTATCGAGCCAGAATCAAGCCACAGACCGTGCATACCGTATTGGACAAAAAAATAATGTACAGGTATTCCAAATGATTACAAAGGATTCTATCGAAGAAAAAATTAAAGACTTACAAGATAAAAAGATTGGTCTGACAGAAAGTGTGCTTCAAGAAGGCGAAGCTTTCATTAGTCAAATGTCAGAAGAAGAAATTAAAGAACTCTTTAGTTAAGCACAATTGTTTAAAAAACAATATAAGTGGGATATACTCTAAAGAATAATAAGATGAGAAAATATTTTAAGTACAAAAGAAGAGGAAGGTAGCTATATGCAATCATTACAGGTTTTAAAGAAGTACTATGGGTACGATGCCTTTAGACCGGGACAAAAAGAAATTATTGATGAAATTTTATCTGGAAGAGATGTATTAGGGATTATGCCAACAGGAGGTGGAAAGTCACTATGTTATCAAATCCCAGCACTTATGTTAGAGGGGATTACCATTGTCGTTTCACCACTTATTTCTTTGATGAAAGATCAAGTAGATACGCTAAAGGAGTATGGTATTCAGGCTGAGCTTATTAATAGTACATTATCAAGTACAGAGTTTAGAGAAATTGTAATGAATGCAAAGGAAGGCGCATATAAACTATTGTATGTAGCACCAGAACGTCTAGAAACTGAGAGCTTCATTGACCTTATGAGACAAATGCCTATTAGTATGATTGCAGTAGATGAAGCTCACTGTGTTTCACAGTGGGGACATGATTTTAGACCAAGTTATAGACGTATTGCGCAAATGATAAGTTTCTTAGATAAGAGACCAATTATCGCTGCATTTACAGCCACAGCTACGCCTATTGTTAAAAATGACATTATAACTTTATTAGGCTTACAGTCACCTTTTGAATATGTGAGTACGTTTGATAGACCTAATCTATATTTTGAAGTTAGAAAACCTCAAAATAAATTACAAGAGATTGAAGCTTATTTAAAGAAACATGTAGGACAAAGTGGGATTATTTATTGTGCCACAAGAAAAAATGTAGACGAACTATGGGAACGTTTAAATCGACTAGGCATTCAGTGTGCTAAATATCATGCTGGTTTAAGTGAACAGGAACGCACACAAAATCAGGAGGACTTCTTATTTGATCGTGTACCACTTATTGTAGCAACGAATGCTTTTGGAATGGGAATTGATAAGCCTAACGTTAAGTTTGTGCTGCACTTTAACATGCCTAAAAATATGGAGGGGTATTACCAAGAAGCCGGACGTGCTGGACGTGATGGTGAAGAGGCAGAATGTATATTACTCTTTAGTACACAAGATATTGTGACCAATCGCTACATTATTGAAAATGGTACAAGTAGTACAAATCATAATAAAGAATATGAAAAACTTAATAGCATGGTGGATTACTGCAATACAGAAGGGTGTCTTAGAAGTTACATTTTAACGTATTTTGGACAAGAACCTTTAAAAGAGAAGTGTCATAACTGTAGTAGTTGTAATAATGATACGGAGGAAACAGAAATTACAATCGAAGCACAAAAGATTATGAGCTGTGTAAAACGTATGCACGAACAATTTGGGAGTACACAAGTTGCAGATGTTTTAAAAGGTGCTAATACCCAAAGAATTCGTAGCTTAAAGTTTAATGAACTATCAACTTACGGCATTATGAGGGAATATCCTAAAGATACGATTAAAGAACTTATTTCATTTTTAGTAGCTGAAGGTTATCTATATTTAGAAGGGACACAGTATCCTATCTTAAGATTAACTACAGCAAGTTATGAAGTTTTAAGAGGCCAAAAACAAATCTTTATCAAACGTATTATTGAGAAGGAAACAGCTAGAACAACTGCACTACGTGAAGAGATAAATAATCAAAATGTAGACTTTGTACTAATGGAATTATTAAGACAAGCACGTTACGAAATTGCCTCTGAAAATAAAGTACAACCATTCATGGTATTCCCAGATACAACTCTTAAAGATATGAGTAGACGTTATCCAATAAATGAAGAAATGATGCTACAAGTATCTGGTGTAGGGGAATATAAATTAGCTAAGTACGGCAAAAAGTTTATGGAAATCATTCAAGAATACGTTGAACAAAATAATATTACAGTGATTCCAGTAGAGGGATGGGGAATAAAATCTACTAAAAAATCAGCGCCAAGAGATAGTCATCATTTGACTTATGAACTTTATGCACAGGGCAAAGATATTGAAGCAATTGCTGATGAAAGAAACTTATCACAAATAACAGTAGAAAACCATTTAATTAAATGTATTAAAGAAGGCATGGAAGTTGATTTCACAAGATTTATTCCGCAAGAATACGAAGCAGAAATTATAGAGGCAATTGAAACTTGCGGATATAGTTTGCTAAAACCAATTAAAGAGTGTTTACCACCAGAAGTTAGTTATACAGCAATTAAATTCACAGTAGCTAAATATGAACTTATGCACATGAATTAATGCTTAAAAACATATTAAACTAATTGATTAAAGATATTCTAGTAAATTTGTACCCATATAGAAAAATAATGGAATGTTGGAGAACTAGAATATAAAGCTTTTGACTAGTTTATATTAGTAGAGAAGAAATTAGAGTGCTTAATGTACAAAACTTAAAGTAATAAATTCAAAATGAGAGATATTCACAGGATAATTGTATTTGTTGTATACAACTGTGAATAAGTTGGGGTAAATGTGAATAAAATTGTGGATATAGTGAATAAATAGTGTGAAAAGTGTGGATAAAGAAAAGTATAATAAAAAACAAAATATATGTATAACTTGAGACAGGAATCTAAAAATATGATAAAATATAGAAAAAGTGTAGGGGGAAGGGATCCAAATGATAATTAAAAAAGAAAGAACAGTATATCAAGGTGCAAAACTATACATAGAGTATATGCATAAAGGGGACATCGAGATTTACACACTCGTATTAGAAAGTGTAACAGGGGAAAGAGTAAATTTATATGCACATGACTCAAAACGTATTATTGATTTTATCTTTGATGCAACAGTGGCTGAGTTAAACTCAGGTGCTAGTAGAGTTGTAGATATGGATTATATCATCGCAAATGCTTATGAATAAAAAGTAAAAGTTCCCATTAGGAGTTTGGCAACAATTCCTAATGGGGATTTTTTGCGTCTTAAACAGTATTATGTTATTATAGAAATAATTTGATAAAAACGTGCGTTAGAAGCAATTAATAAGGAGGTACAAATGATACTAGATTATAGTAAAAAAGAACTAGAGCAAATCGCAAAGTTATATGGTGTAAAGGGTGCTTACAAGTTAAAAAAAGCAGAACTTGTAGAGGCGTTAGTTGAAGCAATTCCAGCAGGTATGGCAGATAATTTACCAATGCTTGATAAGGCTGATATTGAACGTTTTGAAGCACTTATAAAAGAATCAGTACAACTTGAAGCAGATGAAAATCCAGAAGCATATTACAATCTTATGGAGCTTGAACTTGTACAGATTGTAGAAAACAAAGAAGGTAGATTTCTTGTTGTAGATGAATTAATCAAAACAGCTTATAGTAAAATTAATGTAGCTGAGATTATGCCAGCAATCGAAGCTAATGAAAAGCTTAGAAAGCACGTAATGGCAATCCTTAACTTATATGGTATTGTAAAAATTGATTGGGCAGTAGAACTTTATAATAAATATCATGAGGAAGCAATTACAGAAGAAGTATTATTAGACTTTGTAAAAAAAGACATGCGTATTGTATGCCAATCTAAAGTAATGGATGGCTACTTAGTAGAAGAGACAATCTACGCATTAGATAAAAACAATTTCCAAGAATTTCTTGGTGTAATCATTGATAGACCATACTATACACCAAGTAAAGAAATGTTAGAAAAACTAGTTGATGAAACATATTATGAAAATACATTAGCAGTAGAAAAATTAAAAGCACATTTAAGAAACAACTTCACTAAAGATGAAGAAATGATTGAAGATGTAATTACTGCAATTACAATGATTGCTAGAGTTGATAGTGACCGTACAGGTAAGACTATGGAACTTATGTTAGAAGAAATGGCTAACATCGGTATTGAATTTAAAGACTTAGCACAAATCAATGAAATTATCAAACACATTGTAGCAGTAGTAAACAATACAAGAAAATGGATTAATAAAGGATTCACAGCTAACGAAATTAGCCCACATACATTTAATGAACAAACAGGTCAAAAAGTAAAAGTTATTGATATTGGAAGAAATGCGCCATGTCCATGTGGAAGTGGTAAAAAGTATAAAAAATGTTGTGGAAAATAATATTAATCTCGGGGATAACTTGTGGATAAAATACATAATTACTCACAAGTTGGAGAAAAATAAAAAAATATGTACTTGTTGATAAAAGACACCTGTAAAATGGAAATTTTCGGGTGTCTTTTTGCGAAAAAGTGACTTTTTTGTACACATAGAGCAAAAAAATCTAGGTTTATAAATATCATGAAAACAATAATTTACATGGATAATAATTGTAAAGCTAGTACACTTAAAATTAGGAGCTACTACATCAAGAATGAACGAGAATACAGAAAATACAAAATGCTAATCTAAGACTTTAAAAAGAGTTAAATTAGTTAAATCATATAAAGAGAGAAAAAATAATATATTAACCTAGGGGAATAAAGAAGAGGACGAAAGTAATTATTAGAGAAGGTGGAGTAGAAATGAGTGAGGTACAAAATACGACAAAAATATCAATGACAGATAAGGTACAGCAGGTTATAAAAATAGAAAGCGTTGAAATAGTAGATAAAACTTCTCAAGAATTAAGTTTGAGGGTTAAAGTATATAATGAAGCTGAAGAAGAAATGTCAGGTATTATTAAAGTTTATATCAAAGACATGAATTCTATATATGCAGCTAGTATACCAATCTTATATACTTTTGAAACAGTGGAGCTAGGAACTCTAGAAGAACAGACAATTATGATAAAATTATATGCAGAGGCATTTATGATTGTAGATGAAAAGGGAGACCGCTATAGAGATAGTAACGAATTTGAAATATATACTTGCATAGAAGAAGGTTGTAACCAAAAACAATCTATTAAAAAGAAGGTACAGTTTCAAAGTATGAATGAAGAAGATTTTTCTATATAATAAGAAGCAAAGTTTAAGTATAAATGCTTAGCTCAAACATACATAGATAAAGAAAGTTTTAGATATTAAAAATAAACTATTAAAAAACTGTTGACATATGTCTATAATAAGAGTATTATTAATGGAGTCGGCAGCACAAAGCACTGACACAATGAACTTTGAAAACAAAATAGTAATCATATAAACCAGTCGATTCATTAAATCACTTTAAGTGATAAATGAGTACACTATGTACTAAGTAATTTAAGCCAGCAACGAATGTTGCAAGAGCAAACTTTTTTATGAGAGTTTGATCCTGGCTCAGGATGAACGCTG
>USPX01000007.1 GCA_900556665.1 uncultured Eubacteriales bacterium | reverse complement strand
CAAGCTTTATATCTCTATTTGTATCCTTCAATCTAATTATTATACTATAATTTTTAGAATTTTCCACTTAATTAAACTAAAAATAGAAGTTAAAGTATTAACTTCTATAATACATTAACTTCTATTTTTATATGCCTATTATTTTAAATTAGTTTCTTTACAAATATCTGATACCTTGTTAGCTGTTTCTGTTACAGACTTAAATGCATTATTTAACTGTATAGCCGCCTCTGATTGCTCAGTAGCAATATGAGTAGATTGATTAATACTTTCTTTTACTTCATTTAAAGATTTTACAATCTCATTTAAGTTTTCATTAATTTTCTTAGCTGCTTCTTCGCTCATCTTAGAGAATTTACCCATTTCATCTGATACTACAGCGAATCCTCTTCCAGCTTGTCCAGCTCTAGCTGATTCAATAGAAGCGTTTAGTGCAAGGATACTTGAGTAATTTGCATTACGCTGAATTTGTGATACAACGCTAGTTGCCTCCTCTACTTGCGCTCTTGCTAAATCAGTAATCTTTTGAACTTGCTCCATATTCTCTACTAAGTTCTCAATACCTTGTTTCATTGTATCAATTGATTGTTCTGTTTCTGAAATTGAACTTGTTAAATTATCAGTGCTTTCAATAATCTTTTCTATCTTTTCAGTTGAAACAACATATGTCACAGCACCTACTACTTCTCTCCCGTCAAAAACAGGTATAATTTTCCCCTCAAAGGCTACTCCAAAAGCTTCTTTAGGCACTTTATTATAGCTTTCTTTACCTGTTCTTAATACTTTAAAAATATCATCATTTGGGTCTTTTATTTGATATCCCACAGAAAAATCAAATTCCATTTCCTTTGCTTTAAAAAATGCTTCTACTATCCCCTCTTTATTCCAAACACAAATAGCTGCATCTGTATCTATCATTTTTCCAATAAATGGTACCCATTCAACAATTTCTTGTAATTTTTTATTCATAAATACCCCTTTATGACAAATTTTTCCTTTTTATATATTTTATTACAATTTATGGCATAGGTCAAGTTTTTAGAATTAAAAAATAGTCATCCCATAGATGACTATTTTAAAACTTATTAATTAACACTTACACCTGTATAGTAATATTTTAGTATTTGGTCATATGAAAATCCAGCTTGTGCCATTCCTTTTGCACCACTTTGTGACATCCCTACACCATGTCCAAAACCTTGGCCATAAATTGTAATATCACCCCAAACTGTTTCTTGATTATTACTTACCACTTCTTGTACTGGCATACTAGTTGTTGTTAAATTACTGAGTCTTGTTGCTGATTGTACTGTAAATTCATTAGCTAATATACCCATATTAGTAGCTGTCATAACCATTAAATTTTTGCTTGGTAATGTGCCTTTGCCATTTGCTGAAATAACCGTTACTTCATTAGTTACTGGCCCCGTAGCTACTGTATTATTATTTATCTCTCCTGAGAAGCTAAATAATCTGCTTTTTAATGAACCACCGTCACTACTGCTAAAGAAACTACGTATCTTTTCATCCTTTACAGTATAAGTTCCACTTGTTCCTAATATGTTCAGCTCTTGCACGCGTCCTGAACTTGTACGACTTACAATTTGTACGCCTTTTGCACTACCAATATTGGCCCCATTATTTGCAAGGCATTTATTAATTTCACTTAAAGTAATTGTACGTGTCCAAGGTTTTTGTGAGGGCTCTGTCTCATAAGTATCTTTAACTGATTTTAAATAAGCCACATCACTTCCCCATACATTTTTGGCATCCTCTGTAGTACCACCACTTGTTGAAAAGTATACAGCTTCTGCTACATTTCCATTATAACGAATAACTTGTCCTTTTGTCTCATTAACGGCTTTATTGGTAGCAGCTGTTTCTGCTAGATATCCACCATATACCTGTGTTGTCGTTGTATCAATTACATTATAACCACTGTTAATAAAGCGATTGTACTGAAAGATAGCTATAGATCTTGCTGCTACAGCTTGTGCTTTTAATGCTTCTTCAGGCCATGATGATGGCATTTCTTTCGGCACTACCCCAAATAAATATTCTTCTATATCCACAATATTATACGGTGTAAGCCCTGATGTCCCACCCATACCAATGGCACCACGATACTTCTTATTATTCTTCACTGTTGTAAGTGATAGATTAGTGGCAGCATCATAACCTCTCATTACAAGAGGTCTCTCATCTTCATTACTCACTAAAAGTAATTCGCCTAAATTATTGTAAATGGCAATACTTCTTTTAAAACTTTGACCTCTACTTAAACCACCTTCATCATTTGTTGTGTAAACAGCATAAGTTGAGGACTTAATATAAACTGGTACTGCACCATTTCCATGGTTTATAGCATATTGTTTTGCCTCATTAAAGTTATCAAATACTACGCCTAAATCATATAAATTTTCTTTATTTAAACGCACTGTTATTTGATTTGCATTTAAAACACCTTCTAATTCAAATCCATTTTCATCATAATATCCAATCTGCATATTAGAATCACTAGATAAGTTAACACTTGCTACGTTTTTATAAACTGATTCTAAGCCTACCTTGATTATCTCTGGGGTCTTAGAATAAGCCAATGTATAAAAACAGCAAACAATCATAAAACCTATTAAACTTACTAGGCTTTTCTTTCGTGCTGCTCGCATTGTCTTGTACTCTCCTCCTCTTGTATAATAAACTCAATTGCTGATTTTATTATATAGAAATGTTTACCAAAAATCTACAACTTATGCTAATCTACTTATTTAAAGGTCTCTTAAAATTCTACACGTTTGTTATTATGTCATTTTTTTATTTAAAATATCCATGTATTACTTTACGCCATACCACTTACTAATAAATTCACAATTAAAAAGCCAGATATAGCAATATGATCCATACATTTTTACAAATGCATTGTATGCACACTACTAATATCTGGCAACTATTTTAATAAATTTATTTTCAATAAATTCATACTATAATTATTCTACTTCTTGTTCTGATAAGAATTTGATAAGTGCTTCTACAGCTTCTTTCTCATCTTCACCTTCAGCTCTAATTTCGATTTCTTGACCTTTGATTGCACCAAGTGACATCATACCCATAATACTTTTTGCGTTAACTTGTTTTTCATTAACGATTACTGCAATATGACTTTCATATTTACTTGCAATTTGAACAAATAATGCGGCAGGTCTAGCCTCTAACCCATTTTTTAATTCTAATTTAAGTACTTCTTTAATCATTTTACATTTCCTCCTCTGGTTTCCCTTAATTGTTCCGCGATTTCGCTTATTTTTTTGAGTCTATGATTAACCCCTGACTTTCCTACAGGTGGATTAAGTAATTCACCTAATTCCTTCAATGTACTACTTGGATACTCCAGTCTATAAGTAGCTACTTGCTGTAAGTTCTCAGGTAATGCCGAAATGCCGATGGTGTTTTGCACATATTCTATATCTTGCATCTGCCTTACAGCCGCTGATACAGTTTTTTTGAGATTTGCGGTCTCGCAGTTTACGATGCGATTCACATTATTTCTCACTTCTTTGACTATGCGCACATTTTCAAGCTCCATAAGAGCAATGTGTGCACCCATAATGTTTAATAAATCTACAATTTGTGTACCTTCTTTTAAGTATAAAACATAGTTGTTTTTACGTGGTACAACCTTTGGTTCCATCTCTAAAAGAGTCATCACCTCTTGTAGAAATTCTGCATGCCTTATGGATGGATTTACAAATTCTAAATGATATCCTTTTTCCGGATCACTTACTGAACCTGCTCCTAAAAAAGCACCTCTTAGGTATGCTCTTTTACAACATATACTCTGAATAACGGTCAAATCTACATAATCTCTCAATATAGTTTTTCCTTGTTCTTCTTTCAGTAATGTTGTTGCTCGCAATATTTTTTCCGCCGCTTCTGAATCGTTAAGCTTTAGTACATATATTTGCTTTTTATGAAATTTTTTATTTTCCTTAAGAACTACCTCAGTATTAATATTAAAAGTTTTTTTTACCATTGTAAAGTATTTTCTTGCAATGGCTGCATTTTCAGTTTGAAACTTAATTGAAAATTGCTGACTTTCGTATTTTATATCTCCCGCCATAATGAGCATTGCTGCAATCTCTGCAATCATACAATGTCTAGCACCTAATGGTACACATGTGAGCTCTTTTTTTACATTGGAGGAAAAAGACATATTATTCACCTCATCTTATGTAATTTTAGTGAGTGCTGATTCAAATATACATTGGGCTAATTTCATTGAGTCATGTCTGACAAGCCCCTTCTTTTCATTAATGGATACAAGTGGTGCATCTATTCTTTGAATACGAGTCCAGACTTCATGCTCTTCGTCTACTTTTAAAACCTTGGCTCCATCGTCATTATATTGCTTCAAATATTTTTCAGGTATAGAGGCATTATTGGCAATTACAACATTAATAATACCTTTTCCCACATAATTTTCTAAAATCATTACATGATCTTCTAAACTTAAGTGAGTTGTTTCACCTGGTTGTGTCATTACATTCGCTACATAAATCTTATCAGCTTTAGACTTTGCAACTTGCTTAGTAACTTTCTCTACTAATAAATTAGAAATAATACTTGTATAAAGACTGCCTGGCCCAAATATAATAAGGTCAGCTTCTTCAATTGCTGTCATTACTTCTTCTGCAGGCTTTGGATTTCTTGGCTCAAGAAAAATTTCTTTTATATCTAAAAGTTTTTCTTTACTATAGTCTACTATCTGCGTTTCTCCTATCACCTTTTCTCCATCTTCAAAAATAGCTTCTAAATGAACATCTTCATATGTTACAGGTAATACTTTACCTGTAATGGCTAAAACATTACTTGTCACCTTTACAGCCTCTTCAAAGCTACCTGTAATTTCTGTAAGAGCCGCTAAAAACAAATTTCCAAAGCTTTGTCCGCATAAGCCACCCTCTTTGAAGCGGTGTTGTAATAACTTCTCCATAATAGGTTCTGTATTCGCAAGTGCTACGAGGCAATTGCGAATATCCCCAGGTGGAATCATTCCCATCTCTTGTCTAAGTTTTCCTGAGCCACCACCATTATCTGATACGGTCACCACTGCTGTGATATGAGAAGTATATTTCTTTATACCTTTAAGCATGGTTGATAATCCTGTACCGCCACCTATTACAACAACCTTTAAATCTTGCTGCCTTATTTTCATGGTTTATTTTCCTCTTTTACTATCCTTTTCTATATCTCTATGCTGTCTAAGTACAGTATGCCCCTGTTTTTGTAAAAATTCATAAAGGGCATTTGCAATTGTTACAGAACGATGTTTACCACCTGTACAACCGATTGCAATAACCACTTGATTTTTACCTTCTTGTTTATAATTTGGAATTAAGAAGTCAATCATATCTTCTAATTTAGTTAAAAACTTTTGTGTCACATCAAAACTTAATACATAGTCTCTCACAATAGCATCATTGCCTGTATAAGGACGCATTTCTGGGTTATAGTATGGGTTTGGCGCGAAACGCACATCAAACACCAAATCCGCATCAATTGGTATACCATATTTAAATCCGAAAGATACAATTGTCACCATAAGGCTATTAAAATCTTTTTTCTCACTATAAATTTTAAAGAGTACTTCTTTTGTATCTTTAGGTAACATATATGATGTATCAATGATATGATTCGCTTTTTCCTTAATCTCACTTAAAATTTTTCTTTCTTTTTCAATACCTTCTTCTATTCTTTCACTTCTAGCTAATGGATGTAGTCTTCTTGTTTCTTTAAAACGTTTAATCAGTTCTGCATCGCTACAATCAAAGAATAAAATCTCATAAGTATGACCTAATTCTACTAGTTCATTTAAGCTACTGAATAAATCTGCAAACAAACTGCCACCACGTATATCTATGCCTAATACCACTTTATCTAGTTTACCTTGTTGCGCTGCAATAAGTTCTGCGAAGCTTTTAATAAGGGTTGGTGGAAGGTTATCCACACAATAATATCCCATATCTTCAAAAAAGTTAATGGCGCTACTTTTGCCAGCACCTGACATTCCAGTTACAATAATAAAGTTCATAGTAGCCTCCTTAGTACTTGTCATTTTAATTCTTAATAATTTTTACTTCCGTCTCTAAGTATACACCAAATTTGCTTTGTACTGTATTTTGTACATGTTTAATTAATTTCATAAGGTCTTCAAATGTTGCACCGCCTTCATTGACTACAAAACCACAGTGTTTATCAGATACAGCAGCCCCACCTATACGGAAGCCTCTAAGACCACTATCTTCAATAAGTTTACCAGCATAAAGTTGAACTTCTCCTTCTTTAGGTACTGGTCTTTTAAAAGTACTTCCTGCACTTGGTTTATCAAGTGGTTGTTTGTCTCTTCGACGTCCATTAAAATCTTTAATAGCTGCTAAAATTTCTTCTTTATTACCTTTTTCTAAGTCTAATGTTGCTTCTAATACAACGAGCCCTTCTTTTTGAACGATACTTTTACGGTAACCAAGTTCTAATGCTTCTTTGCTTAATTCATAAATCTTACCATCTTGATCCATAACCTTCGCACTTACAATCACATCTTTGATTTCGCCGCCATATGCACCTGCATTCATTGTTACTGCGCCGCCTAATGTGCCTGGAATACCATGAGCAAATTCAAATCCTGTAAGTTCTTCATCTGCTGCTTTTGTAGCAATTTTTGAAAGGAGTGCTCCTGCCTGTGCTTTTACTGTGCCATCTTCAACCACTATATCTGATAAATTTTTATAGATTTGAATAATAACACCACGGAATCCTAAGTCATCCACAAGTAAATTACTACCATTACCAATGATATAATATGGTACTTTATTTTCTTTGCATGTTGCTACAACATATTGAACTTCTTCAATTGTGTTAGGCTTTACAAGAATATCTGCTGGTCCACCTACTCTAAATGTTGTATATTTTTTCATTGGTTCATTTATTAATATATTTTCTTTTAATATCTTTTGAGATAAAATTTCTGTAATTAAATTTATGTCCATTTTTTCAACTCCTTGCGTAAAGTTTTAGGTATTACGCCTTATTCTATTTAATAATATACAATATTTTCATTTATAATGATAGTATTTTTACCCGGCATTCTTATACCCAAAACTTTCCACCTCCCTTGCAACAACCAACTTTTACTAAAGTCTAAAAACTGCTTTACTACCAGTAGGTCCCGTTGTTACTTCTAAACCTACAGGTATTTGTTCTCTTAATTCTCTTACGTGAGAAATAATACCTATAAGCCTTCCTGTATCTTGAATATTTAATAACACCTTAATAGCCATTTCAAGTGCTTCCTCATCTAAACTTCCAAAGCCTTCATCAATAAATAAAGTATCTAGTGGTGTAGCCCCTGCCAGTCTTTGAATGACTTCTGAAAGACCTAATGCTAATGCTAATGCTGCCATGAAACTTTCTCCTCCTGAAAGTGTATTTACAGGTCTTGTCTCATTACTATAATAATCTTTAATGCCAATATCTAATCCTACTTGCGCATTGGCTCTTGATAAATCATCTGTACGATAAAGCTCGTAGCGATTCAATGTCATTGGCTTAAGCTTTTTATTGGCACTTACTAATACTTCTTCAAAAATACTACTTTGAATATAACGTTCAAAAGAAAGTCCTTTAGGATTTTTACCTTTTGCTACTGTACTAATTTTCTCTAAAATACGTTGACGTTTTAAGAGAGCCGTTGTTGCACCATAAATTTCTTTTAAGTTTTCTATGATTCTTTCATGAGTTTGTAAATATTGTTCTAATTTCGTCTTTTCTACATTAAGGCTAGTATTTTCAGCAAGTACTTTTTCATTAGTTTCTTTAGCTTTTTTCAAGTCTTCTTGTTTAAATTCCTTTGTTTTCTCTTGAAGTGCTTTGTATTTTTCTTTAGAAACAACTTGATCATGAGTATATGTTTCTACTTGTTTTTTGCCATCTTCAATTTCTAGATCACTTAGCTTACTTGCCTTATAAGCTTCCTTATCCTCAAATCCAGCCGCTAAAATAGCTCCATTTAAAGTTTCTTTTTGCTTAGTACCTTGCTTTTTAAGTTCTTCTAAATGTTTTTTAGTTTCTTCTAACCTAGCTGTATTCTTAGCTTGTTTATTACGTAAATCTTCTACTTCTTGTCCTAATTCTTTATAAACCTTTTCCTTTAATTCATATTCTCTTTTTAAGACTTCTATTTTCTTTTCTAGAGCTTCTTGATTACGTAATGCTTCTGGAACATCTTTTTCAACAGATTTTATAGCAGCTTTTTGTTCATTTAAATCTAATTTTGCCTTTTCAATAAAATTCTTTCCATTTTCTTTGCGTTCTTCAGCTTCTTTAAGTTTCTTATTATCTTCTTCTAAACTTTTCTCTAGCTCCTCTAGTCTACTGAGCTTACTTTTTAAAATCTCAATATCGTTATCTAACTTTTGTTTTGATTCCTCTGTAATATTACCTTTTTCTTTTAGTTTTTCATTATAGCCATCTATTTGATTTTTTACTTCTGTGCATTTTGCTTCTTGTGCAGCACTTTCTTGCTTTAACTTAGCGAGCCTTGCTTCAGCTTGTTTTTTAGCTGTTTCTATTTTTTCAAGTTCCTCTTTAGTTACATGATTATCTGTTAAAACAGCTTTTTTAGGATGATGCAAGGAACCACATACAGGGCAAGGACTATTTTCATCTAAGGCTTGTGCGAGTTCTGCTGCTTGGCCATTAAACCATATACTAAAAGCATTTCTATATTCACTCTCACACGCATTATAAACCTTATCTTGTGCCTCTATCTCTTTATACATTCCCTGTAAATTATTAAATAGCAGCTTAGCTTCATGTTCTCTACTTGCTCTTTCTTTCATAAGCTTTAATACATCTTCCATTTCTCTCTGGAGCATATACAGTTCGGTAGACTTTTTCTGTAGCTGTGATTTTTCTTTAACCTCTTCTTGTTTATCCTTTATTTGTGTTTTAACAGCTTCTACTGTTTCCTCTAGTTTTTTATACCCTCTCTCATATTTATCAAGCTGCTGCTTTAAGTCACTTTCTCGTTTATAAGCTTCATTAAGTTCTAAAACCTTTGGTACATAAGTTTCTAAAACATTGACGTCTTTTCTAAGTTCTGCCGCTTCATCTATTAATTTTTCGTTAAGCTTTAGTTCTTCTTCCTTCGCTTTTAAATGTTCTTCTGTCGCTTTTAGCTCTTCTTCATATTTTTCTTGATCTTTTTGTTTAGCAAAAACTTCCTCTGCAAGTTTCATAACGACTTCTTCGAGAGGTATAATACCTTTTGCTTTTTCAGCTAAATCTACTTTTGTTTTTAAAGCTTTAAATCCTGCTTCTTGTTCTTTTAAAAACTCTAAGTGTTCTTCTAGTTTAAGCTTTTCTGCTGTATCATTGGCCATTTGTGTTAGCCTTGCAAGTTCTTCCTGTGCTTTAGTAATAGCCTCGCCTACCTCTAAAAGCTTAGCTTCTATCTTTTCCTTTTCATTATGCTTTGTCTTGCAGATTGTTTCTAAAATCTCACATACTTCTGGCGCATTATAAATAACCTTTGTCTGCATATAAGTATTTAGCATTTCATGATCATTTGGTGCTATAGTATCCATAATCGCCTTATAATTGGCTTCTTGATCATGTAATTCATCTTTAGCATTTGCTGAAAGTCTGTCTAATGCCTTTTCTACATTTTGATAAATGCCTGTTTCAAAAATATCTTGGAGAATCTGTTGTCTCTCCTTACTACTTACAGTAAGTAGCTCTCTAAACTTATTTTGTGCAATCATAATGACTTGTCTAAATTGCCCAATATTAAAATGAAGCAGCTTATTAATCTGCTCACCAGCTTCATTGTATTTAGAGGTAATAATCTTATATTCTCCATCTTCTTTTTTATAAAGTTCTACCTCTGCTGGCACTTTAATCAGTTTATCACTTTTCCCTTTTTTAGGGGCACGTTCATACTGAGGACGTCTTATAATGCGATATTCTTCATTACGGAGTTTAAAGAATAATTCTACCTCTGTAATAACGCCTTCTTCTGCAAATTTACTACGCATATTTTCACCGCTACGTTCTCCTCCATTGGTTTCACCATAAAGGGCATAACATATGGCATCTAAAATCGTTGTCTTTCCACCACCTGTAGGTCCATAAATAAGAAACATATTGGCATCTTCTAACTGCGTAAAGTCTATAATTTGCTCACCACCATAAGGACCAAAAGCAGTCATCTTAAGTAATTTAGGCCTCATCTTTACCCTCCTCTATTTCTTTAACAATTTCTTCTATCATTTCAATTTCATCTGCTTCAAAGTCTGTCTCACCTATGAAATTTAAAAATTCCATAAAGACTTCTGTAATTGTACGCTCCTTAGTCTTTAAGAAGTCTGTATTAGACTGCGCATCCTCTTGTGTATCACTACTACCTTTTCCTTCTTCCAGAGTCCATTCGCTCCCTAAAATATGTGGATAAATATGTCTTAGTCTCGCTGTGACATCTTGTACATAGTTTCCAGTTAACTTGGCATATACATAATCCTCCTTATGTGCATCCTTCTCAGAAAGTGCAATAATTTCCTCCACACTTCCTTTTAATACACGTACATCGCGAAGTACCTTAAAGCTTTTTTCGTGGGTCTCTATATCACCACTTTGATGAATATCTAAAAGCACATACCCTTTAGGCTGATTTGCTTCCGAAATAGAATACTTCAGTAATGAACCACTATAACGGATATAGTCTCTTCCCATAGCTTGTCTTTTATGAAGGTGTCCTAAAGCTGTATAAGTAAAGTCTTTAAAATGCTCTGCACTTACAAGTTCAGCCCCTCCTACTACACTTAGTCTTCTTTCTGAATCAGAAACTTCACCTCCTGTTACAAAGGCATGGGCCACCACAATACTAGGATTTCCTGTTTGCTCTTTTTTCATTTCACCTACTAAATAAGCCATGGCATCGTCATGTCTTTTAATCGTTTCATCCCCTGCAATCTCCCTTACTTTAGATGGCTCTATATAAGGTACTAAAAATACATCAATACATTCTTCGCCCACTGTAACTTGTAGTTTCTCATAACCTTTAGGGCTTTTCCCTACAATATAAAGATTTTGACTTTCAAAAAGCTTACTACCAAAATCAATACGTTCCTCACTATCATGATTACCAGCTATAGCGATTGTATAAATCTTATGTTCTAATACAACCTTACTTAAAAAGTCATTAAAGAGCTCTACTGCGCCTTCACTTGGAATACTTTTATCATAAATATCCCCAGCAATAATAAGTACATCTACTTTTTCACGTTCTATGATCTCTAAAATCTGTTCGAGTATATATTTTTGGTCTTCTAGTAATGAAAAACCTCCTAAACTTCTTCCCAAATGCCAATCGGAAGTATGCAAAATTTTCATCTTTATATCTCTCCTAATATTTATTTCTTACATTCATACTATACTATTTTTCCCTATAGCGCTAGAGTTAAGCTTTTTACACAATTTTTTTATTCTAATCTTGTTAAAATTTTTATTTAACCCTTTGGGCATATATGCCGATTGTGGTATAATGAACAATATAAACCTATAAGGAGTAGAAATAGGAGATTACGCCATGATAAGACGTAAAAAAATGGTTGTAAAAAGATATAGCCGTAGACATGAAAAAATTAGACAACGTTTAGTTTACATTATTGTAGCCTCGCTATGTTTATTGGGAATTATTTATCAAAAATTAGGTATCTATAATAATGCTGATAAGCTTGGAAGAGTAGGTTCACTTATCACTGTAAATGATGTCAATATGCATCTTTACACAACTGGTACAGGAGATTTACCTGTTGTATTTACCTCTACTATAGGGCAAACCATGCCTTATGCCGATACCTATGCGCTTCATAGTACACTTGCTAATGAAACTAGTGTTGCTGTATATGATAAACCTGGATACGGTTGGAGTGATTTCACTTCTGCCCCACGCGATATTGATACAATTGTAAATGAAATTCACACTCTAATTGATGAATCTGAACTTGCAAAACCATTTATTTATGTAGCCCATGGCATGGGCTCATTCGAAGCATTACGCTATGCTCAGCTCTATCCTGAAGATGTAGCCGGTATTGTACTTATAGATGGTGCTTCACCTAGTTTTGGTGCTGAATTTAATAACATCATGATTATTGAATCATTTATGATTAATGGGGCACGTAACGTAGGCCTCTTAAGACTTATACAAAATACTGACTATGTAAGTAATTTACTTTGCATGAATAAACAACTTCCTGACCAAGTTAAACTACTTAGTAGGGGTATTAATTTAGAAAAAATATGGAACCGCAATATTATTGCTGAAAAGCTTAAAGTTCCAGAAAATGCTCAACTCATTTTAGACGAAGGCACTATTGGTAATATTCCACTTCGTATTATTACTTCTAAAGCTAGTCCATATAGTAACTGGAGTAGATCTCAAAATTCAATGCGTTCTTTATCAACTGATTTTGCACAATACTACATTAATGGTTCAGTTGACTACATTGAAGATAGCGATGTACCTCAAATACTATCTGTTATCCGTGAACTCAGTGCTTCTATCCTTGAAGCCAGAGACGACTACTAAGAGTTTTACAAGCATATAAACCATTTAAAAATTACATGTTAAGACATAAAAAAGGAGAGTTCTTTAAAAGAACCCTCCTTTTTTAGAGCTTCTATATTGATTTAGACTATCCTCTCTTTGCAAAGGCTATTTTATAAAGTAATAACTTTTTTTGCATCTAACAATATGTCTGCAATCTCTTCCATATTAGTGATACGTCCTACTGCTAATGAACGTTTACCACATACACTATAAACACAAGTGCCACAAGCTAAAAGTTCTACACCACTTGTTTCAAGGCCTTCTAAGATATCTCTAAAATGAGATTCTCTTGTCACAAGCTTTACACCAGAATTGTAAAATATAATAGCATCAGGCTTATCTAAACTTGCTAAAACTTTTCTAAGAAATGTTCCTAATAAAGTTCTACCAACCTCACTATCCCCCTGGCCAAGTGTATCACTATTAATAACAATAACTTCCTTATACACCTTGTCTCCTCCTTCAATAGTCGCTCCTTAATATTAATATATGCGGACTACGAATTTTAGGTGCTAAGATAAATTAATGTTTCTTTTTGAAATAAATTACGATATCTACAATGCCCTTAGCAATAGCAGCCATTAAAAAGACTAAATTCACTACAAATCCGGCAATAGACACGCCTCTATATTCTCTCTTTTTTCCCATCCCCATAGCACCAAGTACAGTACCTACTACAGTAATAGGAAGCCCAATCACAGGCACAATCCAACCTATAGAGCCAAAAATCCCCAAAATTAATGAAGGCCATGCCCCAGGATTCTTTTTCTTACGAATATAAATCTTCCCTTGTGTGGCAATTTCCTCTTCTTCTAATAAATCATCATCCAAACAAGCTGCCAACGTGCTTTGATCTAACAATTCCTCACTCATAATCTCTCTATCTCTATTTCTCATAGAACGCACCTCCATCTTACGTATTCTTAATATATATTGATATACTCAGTTCACAAATAAAATTATACATAAATTAAATAATGAAATTATGTTTAATAACAATAGTATATCCCATTTCCATCCAATTATCTATCTATATTCCCCACAATATTTATACATCTTCTATTCTTCCCTTTATCCCCCCTAAAACATACACCCCTAATAATTTTATCTTGCATTCGAACGAAGTGCTTGCCCAATCTCCATTAGTAATCTTTCCTCTCCCTTCGTCCCATGAGATATCTCTCCCCTAAGTGCATTCACTACGAGCCTTTTTTCTCCCAGTAGTAAGTGTGGATAAGTGGCATATCTAATTTTATCTTGCATTCGAACGAAGTGAGTGCATAGGAAAATTAGATATGCCACTTATCCACAATATCCACGCACCCACAAAAAAAGGCTCTAGCACTTACGCTAGAGCCCATATCTCTTACTAGTTATTTGACGCCTTAACCTGTGTCCAAATACTACTATATGTTCCAATAACATCTGATGGGTCATTGAACATTTCCATTTTTTCACCATTTGTAACTTCTTCACTTGGATAAGCTATCGGATTGTTTTTAATTTCATCATCTAATTGCTCTCTTGCTGCACTAATTGGTGTAGAGTACCCAATTTCTGCAGCATTCATTGCTGCGATTTCTGGTCTGCATAAGAAATTCATATAAGCATATGCATTATCTTTGTTTGTAGCATTCTTTGGCATAACCATTGTATCTACATAGAAGTTAGAACCTTCTTTAGGGATTACAAATTCAAGGTCTGGATTTTCTTGTACCATAACCATTGCATCCCCTGCATAAGCAACCATAAGTGCTGCTTCTTCACTTACCATTTTATTTTTACCTTCATCACCTACGTAAGAAAGTACAAGTGGTGCTTGCTCAATGAGGAGATTCTTAGCTTCTTCTAATTGTTTTTCATCTCTTGTATTCATAGAATAACCAAGCTTTTTAAGTGCTACCATAAGTGAATCTCTTTCACTATCATACATTACGATTTGATCTTTGTATTTTGCATCCCATAAAATGTCCCAGCTATCTACTGGTTCATTTACCATTTTTTTATTGTATACGATTCCTACTGTTCCCCACATATAAGGAATTGAGTACTCATTATTTGGGTCATATTGTAAGTTTTTAAATCTCTCATCAATATTTTCATAGTTAGGTATTTTAGAGAAATCAAGTTTTTCTAAAAGATCCTTATTAATCATTTTCTCAACCATATAATCTGATGGGAAAATAACATCATATGATACATTACCTGGTTCTACTTTTGCATACATTTCTTCATTGTTTGCATATTCAGAGTAAACAACTTTAATTCCTGTTTCTTCTGTAAACATTTTATTTACTGCTGGGTCGATAAATTCTCCCCAGTTATATACAACAACTTGACCATTTGGCGCTGAATTTCCACATCCTGCCACAGCTAATGTCATCATCCCTACGAGGCCTACACTTAAAATCTTTTTCGCTAATTTTTTCATGGCTAATTCCTTTCTTATACAGCACTTTATGCATAGCAAAAACTGCTATGCATAAAGATTATATTCCTATTTCTTTCTCTTTACGACTTGCTCTAATATTACTTACAAGTAATACAATAATAATTGTCGCAAACATAATTGTTGAAATGGCATTGATTGTTGGGTTAACACCTTTTCTTGCCATCGCATAAATCTTAATTGGAAGTGTATCTACACCCGCTCCTGTATTGAAGAAACTTACTACGAAGTCATCAATTGATAATGTAAAAGCAATAAATAATCCAGCTACTACACCTGGCATAATTTCTGGTAAAATAACCTTTTTAAAAGCATACCATGGTGTTGCTCCTAAATCTAAAGCTGCTTCATAAACATTGAAATTCATTTGCTTAAGCTTTGGCATAATTGATAAAATCACATATGGAATACTAAAAGTAATATGTGAAATGATTAATGTTGGTAATCCAAAAGGAATATGAAGCACATTAAAGAGCATCATTAATGAAATACCAATTACAATATCCGGGCTAAGAAGTGGAATATAAGTAATATTGAGCATTAAATTACGTTTATACCCCTTCATTTGATGAATTCCCATAGCTGCAAATGTACCAATGACTGTTGCAATAACTGAAGATACTACTGCAATAATAATTGTATACATGAAACTTTGTTGAATAGTTGTATCATTTGCTAAGCTTTCATACCATCTAAAAGTAAATCCTTTCCAGATAGGAAGCTTAGAATCATTAAATGAAAATACCATAAGTACAGCAACTGGTGCGTACATTACAAGTAAAATTAAGGCGACATAGAAACGCTTAATAAATTTAATCATTAGAATAAGCCTCCCTCTTCGTCTAAAGTACCTTTACGTGACATAAAGGCTAATGTTATAAGTACAATAATCATCAGAATCATAGAAACTGCAGAACCAAATCCTAAGTCTCCTGTTCTTGTGAATTGCTCTTCAATAATGTTACCAATGAGCATTACTTTTCCACCACCTAATAAACGTGTAATAAGGAATGTTGTAAGTGCTGGCATAAATACCATGATAATCCCCGTTACAACTCCTGGCATACTAAGTGGTAAAATAACTGTTCTAAATGTTGTGATACTATTTGCACCAAGGTCATGTGCTGCTTCGATAAGACCTTTATCAATCTTTGCAAGTGCATTATAAATAGGTAATACCATAAATGGGAAGAAATTATATACCATCCCAAAGATTACCCCACCATCTCCATAAAGGAATTTCACTGTTGGTAAATTAAATGCTGCAAGCATGTTATTAATTACACCATTATTTTCAAGTAAGTTTGCCCATGCATATGTTCTAAGTAATGAGTTCATCCACATTGGTAAAATAATAAGTAATAAAATCACGCCGCGATTTGATATATCCTTGCCATTTAAAACCATTGCTAATGGATAAGCAAGAAGTAAACAAATTGTTGTGCTAATAAAGGCAAGACTAATTGATTTACCCATTGCCTTAATATAATAATCTTCCATAAACTTTGTGTAGTTTTGGAAAGTAAACTGTCCGTCTACAAAGAAACTAAAGTATACAATAAGTAATAAAGGCACGATGATAAAAATACCTGCCCATATTACATATGGATACGCTAATGACTTTTTATTCATCGTCTATCTCCTTCTCATAATGTGAATATCTTCTGGTGTAATCACCATACCTACGTTTTCGCCTACTGGTGACATCACTGTTGAATGTACAAGCCATTTGTATTCATCAGTTGCAACAACCATTTCATAGTGTACACCTTTGAATGTTACTGACTCTACTACACCTTTTATCATACCCTTTTCTACTTCAATAATACGAATATCTTCTGGTCTTACAACAACATCGATTGGTGTATTTGTACCAAATCCTGCATCCACGCATTTGAATTCTGTACTATGGAAGTTAACACGATAATCATCAATCATTGTACCGTGTAAAATGTTACTTTCACCGATGAAATCAGCTACGAAGGCATTTTTAGGCTCGTTATAAATATCTACTGGTGTCCCGATTTGTTGTACTTTACCTGCATTCATAATGGCAATTGTATCAGACATAGTAAGCGCTTCTTCTTGGTCATGTGTTACATAAATAAATGTAATACCAACTTTTTGTTGAATACGTTTAAGCTCTGTTTGCATGCCTTTTCTAAGTTTAAGGTCAAGCGCACCAAGTGGTTCATCTAAAAGTAATACTTCTGGTTCATTAACAAGGGCTCTTGCAATTGCAATACGTTGTTGTTGCCCCCCACTTAAAGAATCAATTTTTCTATTTTCAAATCCTTTAAGTCCTACAAGTTCAAGCATTTCTTCAACTTTTTCTTTGATAATCTTTTTATCCATTTTTTTGATATTAAGTCCAAAGGCAATATTCTCACCTACCGTCATATGTGGGAATAACGCATACTTTTGAAATACTGTATTAATCTTTCTTTTATAAGGTGGTAATTTACCAATATTCTCACCTTCAAAAAGTACTTCACCATTTGAAGCTTCTTCAAATCCACCAATGATACGTAAAAGTGTTGTTTTACCACAACCACTAGGACCTAATAATGTTAAAAACTCATTACGTCTAATGTACATATTAATTTGGTCAAGGATAATTGTATCTCCAAAAGATTTACTAATATTTTTAAGATCTATAATATAATCATTTTCTAATTTGTTTTCTGCCATTTTCGCCTACTCCTTTAAAAACTTGGTGGGGTAGCAACCCAAAGCACTGTTGCTCTCGTCTTACCTGTATTTTGTAAATAGTGATCACCTGTTGGCCTAAAGTAAAAACTATCACCCTTTTTAGCTTTAAACTTTTTATTTCCTAAATGCACATAAATGCTTCCAGCAAGTACATAGCCGAATTCTTCACCTTCATGTGGTGCTTGCAAACTAGACTTTCCACCTGGTTCAATATTTATAAGAATTGGTTCCATATCGTTCTTTTGCGCATTTGGAATGAGCCATGTAATCATATTTCCTGAGTCTTTATCTTCTTTTTCAAACACATCTTGTTTAGTAAACACAATCTTTTCTTGGCTAGATTCATTAAAGAAATCTTTAAGATTAGTTCCTAAACATTCAAGGATATCAATAAGCGTTGCTATTGAGGGAGATGTGAGCCCGCGCTCAACTTGTGAAATAAACCCTTTTGAAAGTTCACAACGATCAGCGAGTTCTTCTTGAGTTAACGCATTTTTCTTACGCAATTGGTTAATCTTTGCACCAATATCCATTTTATTGCCTCCTTCTTGACTATTTTTATGTAAATACATTAATTATTTCTACCATTAAATTTCATGTGTACTATGTATATAAATAAACTTTTTGTTTACAGACATTAAACACATACTAAAAGATTATACATATTTATACAGAAAAGGTCAATATTTTTTGTGCTAAAAATTTATAGCTATCAAACATTTTGTTTAGTATTAAATTTCATATCCTTATTGATTTTACTAGCTTTATTACCTATTAGCATATGTATTTCTCTAAAAATAATACATTTAAACATAAATCATATCTCTAAAACAAAAGTTTAGTTATAGTATGCCTTATAATCTATACGATTAACATCGTCTAAATATGTGTTTTAAAATAAAAAAGAGCATTTGAAAATCACTGTTTTTTATTTTCAAATGCTCTTTTTTATATATTATGTCTTCTAATAGTTCCAAGTTGTATTATTTTCCTTGCATTACCCAAGGTTTTTCTACTTGTTTTTTGAGTTCTTTGTATTTAAATACTTCTTCTAAATATTCTACTTGAAGGGCATCTAATTGCACCTTTTGTGTTTCATAATCAATCGCACTTAAATAACCTGATTTATACTTGATTTCTGCAACTTTCATGTCTTTTACACTTGTGTTGTAATTATCCTTTTTATTTTTAATTGTATCAAGTTGTGGTGCCAATGCTGTGTATTTAGTTTCGATCAATAATTTATAATTATCATAACTTGCTTTAACTTGTTCTTTAGCTGTTTCTACATTAGCTTTTCCTTCAAGATATTGTGTATATGTAGGGCCTGTACCACCATCTCCTGATTTATAAATTGTATCCCAGAAGTTATCTACGTTTAATGTAGCTTTTTGATCTGCATATTTGGTAAGCTCGTTAGCCATATCACTTGAGTAAGCGCTTAATGATTTCTCAAGTACGAATGGTTGATAAGTTTCATCAGCAACTAAAACGTATTTATCTACATCTAAGTTTGTAAGATTTAAGAAATCTTTCTTAGCATCTTCTAAATTCTTTTCAAGTTGCATCTTACTTACTTTCTTATTTTCAACTTCTTGTACTATTTTTTCATAAGTTAATGCATCACAGTAACCTCTATCTTTTTTAATCTTTGCTTGTTTGATTTGTTTCTCACCTAAATTAATTTGTTCGTCTAAAAGACTAATTCTCTTTTCAAGTAAAAACATATTGTTATAATCATTTTCTACTTCATTAGCAATTGTATCTTTTCTAAATGTTTTCTTTTGCTCCGCTTCTCTTGTATCAAGTTGTTTTGTACTGTAAGCCAAAGAAGATATGTCACGCATTTCTTCTGTTTGTTCTTTATATACTTCGATATTTCTGCTATATTGCCCCAATATATCGTCTTTACCAATTGCCATGTCTATGGCTTTTTGAATCTCTAACACTGGTTTTGCTTCCTCAGCTGCCCATGTAGGTGTCGCTAATAATGCCACACTTGCCATAAGTACTGTTGCTGCTTTTAACATATGTCCTAATTTCATACAATCTCCTCCTATACATTTTTATTTTATTCTTCCCTAAGTGCTTCAATAGGGTCAAGCTTTGCAGCTTTATATGCTGGGTATACCCCAAAAATGATACCAATAACACTAGATGTTCCCACTGAAAATACCA
Source organism: uncultured Eubacteriales bacterium (assembly GCA_900556665.1). Next base: position 7,556 of record USPX01000007.1, on the reverse strand, counting down.
CCATTCCCACTGTCATTTTAGCTGTTATCTTCATCGCTGCACCTATTAAAAATCCACCTGTATACCCTAAAATAAGTCCTGATAATCCACCTAGTAATGTTAAGATTAAAGCTTCCACAAGAAATTGATTCAATATTTGCTTATCTGTAGCACCCAAAGCTTTTCGAATACCTATTTCTCTTGTACGTTCTTTTACCGTTACAAGCATAATATTCATAATCCCTATCCCCCCTACTAACAGGGAGATAGCCGCTACAACACTTGTAAATAGATTTAACTTATTCAACATACTGTTATATGAATCACCCATTTCAGTTACAGATGTGGCATTAAATCCATCCTCGATGCCATGTCTTTTATCTAATAGTTTAGCAATTGGATTGCTAAAGTCAGAAGCTTCATATTCATCCTTTATAACGACAATTGCAGAATATGACTTTCTCTCTCCATCCATAACATATTGATCGAGCGTTTCAAATGGCACATAAATGATTGGATTAATCATACTTTTAGGAGCTGCTGAAGGATATTGACTCTTAACAACACCTACAATTTCAAATTCCTGTTTTTCGTCACCTATATTAATTTCTATTTTTCTACCTAATGCGGCCTTAGGGTCCTTTAAATTGTACATTATTTCCGCAAAATTGTCTTCAACAATAATGACATTAGATTTAATACTTTCATCTTGTTCAATAAATGTTCGTCCATATCTAAGATTTAAGTTTTGTACTTGCTCATAGTTATATGGAATCCCATAAAGTATCACAAATTTTTCTTCATTTTTATAATCAATGGCACTTTCACCATACCCATTATGTACTAGCATTGAAAGTTTTACTTCTGGAATTTCATTAATCGTTTCTAAATCATCTGATGTAATTAATTCTTTCTCATTATATGCTTCTAGCTGTATAGCCCCTTTTCCTATCGTGCTAAATTGTTCAGTCATATAACCTTTTACGCCTTCACCCAAACTTAATATGATAATAACTGCACCTATCCCAATTAGCATGCCTAGCATTGTCAGGAAAGTTCGAAGCTTATTACCCTTAAGCTGGCTAAAGGCATTTTTGAGTATCTCCTTCATCCTTTTCCCTCCTTATTCTGCTCTTAATGCTTCAACAGGATCTAATCTAGCAGCTTGATAAGCTGGATATACACCAAATATCAAGCCAATACATATAGAAGTTACTGTAGAGAATATCATCATACCTGCTGTAAACTTAGCTTGTATATTGAAATTTGCACCGATGGTAATTGCGCCAACATATCCTATTATCATACCAATAAATCCTGCTATGATAGTTAACAGCAAGGCTTCAATAACAAATTGTCTTAATATAAGTTTATTAGAGGCGCCCAAAGCTTTTCGAATACCAATTTCCCTTGTACGTTCCTTTACCGTTACAAGCATAATATTCATAATTCCAACGCCACCTACTATAAGAGAAATACTTGCTAGGGCACTAACAAACATTGTAACAACTCCCATTATTGAATTCACAATATCTATAATTAACCATCTTTTAAATGATGTCTACGATTTAGGATTTGTCCTACCCTTGTGGCTACCGCTGATTGATCATACTCATCCTTTATAATTCCTGCAATAGTCGATACTTCTTCTCCTGATCCTGTAATATTTTTAAGTGCTTTAAAAGAAGTATAATAGCTTGAACGCTGATAACTTTTCTCTAAGTCCTTTTGTGGTTGATTAACATTATTTTCAGTTTTATAAATACCTATAATTTGAAAACTTGTTGGTTGATTATTAATCACAATCTCCATATTATTACCTATCATTTCTTCATAAGAAATATTTCCGTAGTAGGCTTTACCAACTATATCCGAAATCAATAATACTTGACTTCCTGCTTCTTGATCACGTGTGCTAATATTTCTCCCAGCCCGTAATGTTACTGGCTTGATAATCGTTGTAAACCCCTCTTCTGCACCGGTTATTGTTGCATCAAACTCTTCTCCCTTAGCATTTCTTATCTTACACTCTTCCCCCATTCCACGTACTGCACTTTCAACTTCTTCTAGATTTCTTACAACTTCTATATCTTCTGGGGTAATTAAGTATTCAATATCCTCCTCTTTCGCTTCTACATAAAATACACCTAACCCAAGATCTACAAACTGATCTCTGATAAAATCTTGAAATCCAGTTCCTAAGGCTAAAATTGCAATAACTGAACCTATCCCTATAAACATTCCCATCATTGTTAGAAATGTTCTTCCTTTATTACCTAAAAGCTGTTTCAAGGCCATTTTAATTGTTTCCCGAATATTCATATTAACCTCCTTTCTAGTAGCTTAACCTTTGTAAAGTTATATACCTCGTCTATTTTGAATTAATGCATCATCAATGATAATACCATCTCTAAAGACAACCTTACGTTTTGTAAACTCTGCAATATCCGGTTCATGTGTAACCATAACAATGGTTACTCCTTCATTATTAAGACCTTGAAAGATATTCATAATCTCTACGCTAGATTTACTATCCAGGTTTCCTGTAGGTTCATCAGCCAATATAATAGCTGGGTTATTTACAAGTGCCCTGGCGATTGCCACCCTTTGTCTTTGACCACCTGAAATCTCATTTGGTGTATGTTTAATACGATTTCCAAGCCCTACTTTAATAAGGGCATCTACCGCTCTTTCTCTTCGCTCTTTAGGTTTAACGCCTGCATACATCATTGGTAGTTCTACATTTTCTGTAATAGTTAGCTTAGGTAGTAAGTTGAATGCTTGAAATACGAATCCTATTTTTTGATTTCGAATCTTAGAGAAATCTTTATCATTAGCCTCTGAAATATTAATGCCATCTAATATATATGTTCCGCTTGTAGCATGGTCTAAGCAACCTAGTATTTGTAAAAATGTAGATTTTCCAGAGCCAGATGCCCCCATGATTGAAACAAATTCTTCTTTCTTTACCCTGAAATTAATATCGAACAATGCCTGTAACTCTAGTCTCCCATTGCGATAAATTTTATTGACATTTTGAATATCTATCACTGCTTATCACCTATCTTTTCATAAGAAACTTTTATATCTTCTGTAAGGTCATCAGATGGATTACTTACAACCATTTCCCCTTCATTAACACCTTCTACTTCTATGTAAAGTCCATTACTAAGACCTTGTGTAACTGTTCTCTTCTCTAATGAACCATCTTCTTTTACAACATATACATAAAACTCATTTTCATCTTCTTCTAACACTGCAAGAAGAGGTACAACACATACATTTTCTCTTGTATTTGTAATAACCTTAACATCTACTGAAAAACCTGGTTTTAATACTTCTCCTGGCTTAGCAATCTCTACATCGATAGGTAATGAAGTTGTTTCCCCTTTAGTAGTTGTCTCTACTGTAGCTACTGCTGATACCTTACTTACTGTTCCTGGAACTTCTATTGTTTTAGAACCTGTATATTTTACAGTCGCATCTAAACCTGTTTTTAAATCTGCTGCATAGTAAGGTGATATATTACATTTTACCTTTAATTTACTTGGATCTACTATTGTAAATAAAGCTGTACCAGCTGCGACGCTCATGCCTTCTTCAACATCTAATTTAGTAATGACACCACTAATAGGTGCTACTACCTTTGTAGTTGCCTTATTTAAACTGGTTTGTGCATCATAAATTTGTTTTTCAAATTGCTTAATCTCTGTCTTTTTAGCTGTTATTAATTCTTTCTTAGATGTACTCTCCTCTTTGTTTAAAAGTACATCTAATTCATATTGTGCTGAAGTAATTTGTAAATCAACTGTCTTTAAGCTTTCTGTATTAAGGGCTATTGTATTATTAGATTGATTAATCTTTTGTTTCATTGTAGCAATTTTATCTTTTTCATTGTCTACAGTGTTTTGAGATATCAGTCCTTCACTTAAAAGTTCTTCATCTAATTTAAGTTGCTTTTCAGCTTCATTTAAATCAGTTTTTAAATTATTAATTTCTGTTTTTGCATTTTCGATTTCATTTTGTGCTTTCTTTTTGCTATCTTGTAATGCTGCAATGCTTTGTTGTGCTTTTAAAATATCACCCTTTGAAGAAGCTCCCATTAAATCATTTAATGCTTCATTTGCAGCAGCAAGTTGTGCATTAAGCACCTCTAAATTCTTTTGTGTTGAAAGTTGTGTTTCTTGGTCTAAAACAATAATTACATCACCTTTTTTTACAATATCTCCTGCTTTCTTAGCTACTGCAATAATCTTATTGTTTGCATCTAAATAAACTGTTTGCGAATCTATTGCCTCAAGTTTTCCACTAGAAGAAATCTTAGTTTGAATACTATCTGTCTTTACCTTTTCTATTTGTACACGCCTTCCTGTTTTATCTCCCCCAATTGTGTCATCTTCTTTAGGTTTGTTATTGATAGCAGCTACAATTAAAGCCCCTACAACTGCTATGACCGCTACAATGATTAATATCTTTTTTCCTTTCATAATATCCTCCCATACCACTCATCTAAAATTTAATTACTTTGCTTATAAATTCCATATTCCAGTATATTAATGTACTTGTCTAATTCTCTCTCTAAACGCCCTGCACTTCTAGTCTCTTTACTTAAATATGTCATTTCATCATGCCTTCTAAATACAGCTTCTAAAAGTGTATTCGTTACAAATATAATATCTTCTATCTTTAATTCTACCCTAATAGAATCCTCATTAAGATAAGCCATCAAATACTCTTGTAACCACTCTATCTCCATTTTCTTATACTGTTTTATTTTTTCATTTTTAAGCTCACTATTTTTATTCCTATAGTCTCTAATTAGCTTCATTTCTAAAGGATGCTCACTAGTGTAGTAGTACTTAGTAACCAATAACTTCTTTAAGCGTATATAAAAGTCTTCTCCTTCAATATTTTCTAAGTATCCTCTAACCTCCCTTTGTTCCTTTGCCATAATATAGTCTACAACATCTTCATAAAGCTTCTGCTTATTTGAAAAATAATTGAATAAGCTCCCCTTAGATATGCCAGCTTTTGCCACTATATTATCCGTAGAAGCCCTATCATAGCCTACATTAGCAAACTCACTAATAGCTGCATTTAAAATATTCTCCTGCTTACTCTTACTCAAGTTTAAAAATTTTCTATTCATAATCCCCTATCCTTTTGACTTACTAGTCATTTTGAATTATATTATAACATTTTAGAATAGTCAATCAATTCATTTGATATGAATCTTACAATTTTGTTACCTTTCTGTTATATTTCAAACAAGCTCTCATAATATATAATAAAAGTGTTTTTACATAGTATGAGAGGAGATTACTATGCTACGTAATAAAAAAAGTAACGTAACCAATTATAATCGTATTTACGCAGTTTTATTACTAGCTGTCACTTTATTTCTGCTCTTCATTACACTTAACTTTTTACTTCCTGTGGCTAATTTTATATCTCTCTTTTTCTTATCCTTCGCTATTTTAGTACTCATTGTTTATTTATTTAGCAGAAATCTTTTACATTTATTAATTGCTATAAGTTGCTGCAGTCTATCTATTTTATTAAGTATCCTATTTACTTATATCCATCTAAATTAATAGCATTATTATAACGCAAAAAAGGACACCCCTAAGGGTGTCCTTCAAACAATCAAAGATTGTTAATTATTTTAAGTTAGCTTTAGCTGTTTCTACTAATTGTGTGAAAGCAGCTGGGTTTGTGATTGCTAATTCTGATAACATTTTTCTGTTGATGTTAACGTTAGCATTTTTTAATCCGTTCATGAAACGGCTGTATGATAAACCGTTTAAACGAGCTGCAGCGTTGATACGAGCGATCCATAAAGTTCTGAATTCTCTTTTTCTTAATTTACGACCTACGTATGCGTAGCTTAATGATTTCATTACAGCTTGTTTAGCTGTTCTAAATTGTTTAGATTTAGCTCCTCTATAACCTTTAGCTAATTTTAATACTCTATTACGTCTTTTTTTAGTAGACATTCCGCCTTTAACTCTTGCCATTTGCTTGACCTCCTATCGTCTATTTCTTATAAATATGGTAAAATTCTCTTCATTTGTTTTTCGTTTGTAGCATCAACTAATGTAGCTTTTCTTAAGTTACGTTTTGTTTTAGTTGATTTTTTTGTTAAAATGTGTCTTTTGTAAGCTTTGCTTCTTTTTAACTTTCCTGTTCCTGTTACTTTGAAACGTTTTGCTGCTGCTCTATTAGTTTTTAATTTTAATTTAGCCATTGTGAGAAGTCCTCCTTTTATACCTTATATTTATTTATCAATAAGTAACTTATTTTGGTGTTACCACGATAACCATTGCTCTGCCTTCTAATTTAGGTTTTTGTTCTGCTACTCCAACTTCTTCTACTAAAGCCATAGCTTGTTCAAGAAGTTCGTTTCCTCTATGAGTATGCATCATTTCACGCCCACGGAACACAACAGAAATTTTAACTTTATCCCCTGCTTTAAGGAATTTTGCTGCATTTCTCATTTTCGTTTCAAAGTCATGCTTTTCAATACTAGCTGAGAGTCTAACTTCTTTAACGCTGATAGTTTTTTGTTTTTTACGCGCTTCTTTTTCTTTCTTAGCTGCATCAAACTTGTACTTACCATAGTCCATAATTTTACATACTGGTGGTTTTCCTTGTGGAGCGATTTTAACTAAATCAAGATTTTTTTCTGAAGCCATACGTTGTGCTTCTTTAGCTGAAACAATACCGATTTGCTCGCCATCTGCTCCTATAAGTCTTACTTCTTTGTCACGAATTTGTTCGTTGATCATTAAATCGTTAATAATGGGCACCTCCTAAATTTGTTTGCCTAAATATAATTATTTTTCACCTTTTTGCGTAGTGACACGCTTACATAAATAATAAGGTGGATAGCCGAAACTACCCACCTCTCTATATCATACTAAACTAAGTTAATTAAATTCAAATTAGTATGACCTTACGAACAACTAACGTTGTAAGGTGAGAAGTAATAGCTTCTACTTGTTAGGCTTGCCGCCTTCAACATCTAGTATGATATCATCTTTCTTTCGTTTTGTCAACAATCAATTGAATTTGTACTTTTTTCCATTTCTTTGCTCGGCATTTTAATTATTTGTAGGTACTTCTCATAGACTATACATATTATATATGGCAGATTGCTCTCCCATAATCATTTTCCCACTTTTATTAATCATCTCATTAGATTTATAGCAGGATTAAGGCGTCTTATTAGAGTATACCTTTCATAATTTATATGAAAGGTTATATTTAGTATAGTCACTTTTTAATCTTTCTATGACCAACTTTTTTACCTTTCTCAAATTATAGATACTATTAATATTTTTCAATTCTAGCTTCATCTATCCATTTCTTTAATTTAGCTTCATAGTAAGTTCTTTTTTTCTCTTCAGTAAGTTTCTTACTTATTTCTTCCATAGCTTCTTCTCTAGAAATAATTTCTGCTTCTACGATATTTTGTACTCTAAAGAAATAATAATTATTTTCTACTTTTAATGGCGTTGATACTTGCCCTTCATCAAGTGTTCTAAGGTGTTCTATCATTTCAGGCTCTAAATGCA
>USPX01000006.1 GCA_900556665.1 uncultured Eubacteriales bacterium | reverse complement strand
GTTTATAAACAGGAAGAAGTTAAATTCGTGAATTGGAAAATTGATTTATCGAAGTTGAAGTGGCACTTTAAAAACAATAAGAAGGTAAGTTTTATTAACTGTGAATTTATTGGAAAAACCAATTGCATGTTTTTTGAAGGAAGCAATTGTATAGAATATCGTAATTGTAAGTTTAAAGGCTTTGAAAATCGAGTGTTTACAGCTGCGGGCTGTATAGAGGTGGATATAATGAATTGCCAATTTGAAGAATGTATATATATAGCTGAAAGCAGTGCCTCAAGCCGTTATGGTGGTGTTTACCAGATTTATGAAAAGGGAACAACTACTTCAAAAGATGAAAGAAAAGTTATGATACAAGACTGTACTTTTAAGGAATGTGGTATGTGGCATAAAAGAGGCAGTAATTATATGGATTATATAATTGGGGAATCGTCTATTAGACAGTATGTGTCTAATACTGCATTTTATAATTGTTTAGGATACGATACTGGTAGTAAATATGAAACCGCTAGTAAATACATGTTTAATAATTTAACTCTTAAGGATTGTGTGCGTACAAATAGTGGTAATCTTTAAGTTACTTTCAAAGTAGACAAAAGTTGTCTATCTTAAATATTATAATTAATCATAAGAGACTAGAAAGAATGACGAAAAAGGTCGATATATAAAATATCGTAAACTACATAAAAAGGAATGTGAAAATGAAGTATTTAAACACTAATGCAAAATTTAAATGTAGTAATTTTGTGATTCCTACAGCTACTTTAAAAGCTATAAGTATGGGCAATGTCAAAATTAATGGTCAAACTGTGCTTACAGAAGCTACAAAATTAGCTAATATGGGCCCCAATATGTGTCGAATGCAGCAGCCACAGCCTGGAGTATATCTGCCTTGTATCTTGACTAATCAAGGACCTTGGACACAGACATCAATAAAAGTAAAGTACAAAGGGAAAAGCATGTTAACAGAAGCATCTTGTACTAATTGTATGAGTTTTGGCGGCAAAATCACTGTAGATAAAACAACTACAGTAGGAATTAAAGTGGTTGTTAGTAAAGGCATAGATAACAGCTTTACAAATGCGGCAAGTAGTACAGGAGCAGTAGAAAGCAGTAGTCAGAAACTCATAAAGCAAGCTTCACCATCAGGAAAGTTCGAAACCAAAGAAAAAGCAGTGGGAGCTGACAAAGCAGATACATCTTTAAGACAAGATGCAGCCTTAAAGATAAATGAAGCAAAAAATAGCTTTTGTCCAATGTGTGATAAGGCAAATACATGCGGTTATCATATGGCAGATAGTAATGTAGACAATGATTCTGGTAAACTGCGTAGAAATATGAAAGCAGCAGGAATGTTGGAGGATTCTCTTTTAGAATCCAATGATTATGGGATTGCCGCTCATCATATTATCTCGGGGAATAATGTATTCCGCCGACATACGGAGCTAGTTAAGCTTGCGAATTTCTATGGCTATGATATTAATAATGCTCAGAATGGTATTTATTTACCAATGAATCCAAGTACGAGAGGAACTGAAAATCCTAAGTTTAGTGAGCAGACAACAGTGTATAAAGTAAAGACAGCTTATGAAGTGATGGATTTAACTGGTAAGCAGTGGCATGTAGCGGGACATGACTATAGGCTAGGAAAAGCTTATTTAAAAAGCTGTGAGCATGAGCTTAAAAATTATGTCCAAGCCTTAAATGAACAACTCATTATAGTAGAAACGAAGCTTTATGAAAGAAAGCAGTGCCGCTATAATCCAAAAGCCAAAGAACAGTTCTTTGCATTAATGCATGAAGTAGAAAAGACAGTAAGAAAGAAACTAGATGCATTTAAGGAAAATCCTAGAAAAAGTAAGCCGTTTTATGTATCAGAAGTAGCCCTTTCTTATGCATTTGGACTTCCAGAAACAATGAAGTTTATAGCATTAGAGAGATTAGAAAATGGTACCTATGCACAGCAATATAGATTAGAACGTAAAAAGGGGATTATTGTGTTTAACCTTACAAAAGAAATGAATTATAGTCCTGAAAATCCAAAGGAAGTTATCGAGTTTATTAAATGGAGTGGGAATGTAAGACATTTCATTATGTGTAGTGAAGGAGAACCAAAAGAGATATTACCTTTCACAGAAGAAAATGTAATCTATATGCCTAAAGCAATTCCAGATACCATGTCCCACTTATATAGTAATAAAAATACAATTTATGCTTTTTTAAGGGAGTCACAAGTAACCTATAACTCCCCTATACAAGTTATTAAAAAGAGACTTGGGGAGGTGAATTAACATAAACGAATTTTATATTTTAGCAGCTTTGGATCATGCAGAGGAATATGTCACACTAGATGATTCAATACAGGAACTTAAAAGGGGATGCTTAAATTCAGAGTTTCAGTTCTTAGATAAAGCGCCTTTAGAAGTGGGTGTAGTTGATGAAGGAGGTATTGAGTTCCCAGATTTTATTTATCAAAATCATATCCCATTAATATCTGACCGCTTTAAAGCTGTCCTAGATAAGTTGCAAATAGATAACCTATTTTATAAAAAGATTTATATTACCTGTGAAATAACAGGTGCAAGGGAAATTTATTGGTTGGCTTTACCGCCACGTATTAATTGTCTCAATTATGATAAGAGTATAGTTAATGAAGTACTTGGTTATGCTGAAGAGATTGTGATAGATGGCAATAATGTGGGTAATTATCATATCTTCAAATTGCAAGGAGTAAGCAATCAAGAAATTTATATTACAAAGGATTTAAAAGAAATATTAGAAAAACAAAATCTAGAAGGTGTTGTTTTTTATTCATATTAATTTAGGAGGAGTTAGAAATGCCATTAAGTAGATTTGGACAGACTTATAAAACTATTTTATTTGAAGAATTTAAAATTGAAGGAGCAGCTAATCTTTATCAACTTTTAAAATTTGGTGACGTAGAAAAAGCTGATGAATTCACTGAAAAACTTAAAGAACTTGAAGTAAGAAGTTATGCAGAGTTCTTAGAAAAGTTTAAGCCTGTTATTTATGAAATGTTTGTACCAGGTGAAAATGGATTTGAAGTTAAATATACTTTAGAAAAACCAGAGTTTTGTCAGTATCAAGAAGTAGATATCACAGAACATAGTTTTTATAAATCTATGATGGACTTATATGTTAAAAAGGGAGCAAGTGGTGTAAGTAATAATGAATTTAATTATGATGATATCAGAAGATTCCTAACACCAGAGAGTGAAATGCGTGCAGCACAACAAATGAGAAGAGACTTAGAGTATAACTACAAAGAGTATCTTAAGTTAGAAGAAACAGGCTTACCAAGTATGGAAAAAGCTAAATATGTAAAAAACATTCAAAGCTTAAGAAAACAAATTGTAATGAAGTATAAAGAAAGACCTTTAGCACTTATTCCACTTGCGTTAGCAGATACAGAAGTTAAGTTAAACTTATTAACAAATGGTAAAGATAATAGTGTTCAAAATGTAAGTGAAGCACCAAAGATGATTGGTGGCAGCATTGCTTATGATGATCAAGGGGACATTATGTGGATTGAAAGCCATGATGTAAGTATAGAGGAGCAAGAAAAAGAAGAAAAACAAACATTAGCACTTGCTAATTATATACGTAAAGATTTTAATCAAAATGCACCTGAAGCAATGCGTAATTCTGAGTTTATGGCAAACTTAGTTGTATCAAACTATGCTGAAGCAAAGGTTATGAAAGTAGAAAGCATTGAAGAATTAGAAGCTAAGAAAAGTACATATCAAGCAATCTACAAACAATCACAAGAAAGTCTTATTCAAGCAATTTCAGCAGTAATAGAAAAATTACTTGCAGTACAAGTATTCTTTGAACATGCATCAACTAATGGCAAATTAGAAACACCATTAATTATTGCCAACTGTAAAGCAGACCAACTTGTGCAACCAGGAATTAAAGAAAAATTAAGAGAATACCTTATGCATTTAAGTGAACATGAAGATAAAAGAGTATGGTTTGCTATTTTGCCAGCTATTCAAGGTAATGAAGAAGAAGTTGCAGATATGATGGATATATCTTTAGATGATGATTTAGACATGGATTTAGATATGTCATCAGATACAGGTAGCAAAAATAATGGGCTTATTCACTTACAAACAGCTAAAGCATTATTAGAAGTATTAAAAGAAGCAAAAGTAATGACTTTCTTTAACTTCAAAGCAAATGAAAATACAGGTTTCTTAAATCTAACAGCAGAGAAAGTAAGAGAGTACAAGACAGCAGTAAAAGGTATTAATAGTGAATATGCAGTATTTACATATCCTAATTTCACATTATTACCTAAAAAAGAAGGAGTAGCACAAATTGGTGTAAATCAATGGGGAGAAGCAGTATTCTTAAACTTACCAGGTATTTACTTAGATTCTGCTTATGTAGCTTGTGCACTTACAGTAGCGTATCAACAACCTTCATATCTAAAAAATAAAGGATTTAAAACAAGAGACAATAATCCAGGGGTACGTTTTAACTTAGAAGAAGAAACAAATAGTAAGACATTACTTACAAAGCTCAATCGTGAGACAGCACTTAAATGGTCTAAAGAAGCTGAACAAGAAATTATTAAAGATCGTTTTGGATTTACATTCTGCTCAAATAAAGTGTACTTCAAAGATGAACTTATTAATAATATTTATGTATTTAATGCAAGAACGTTAGCAAAAGATTCAGGTAATGCAGATGTCTATAAACCAATTTATAAAACATTAACTAAAGATTTTGTAGGTCTTTATTTAAACAGTGAGGGTAAGGTAACACCAGCGTCAATTAGAACATTTTTAGATACTAAGGTTAAGAAATGGAAAGCTGAGACTAACGTTGAACGTTATGGTGACATTGCTAATAATATTTTACAAGCAGAAGATGATATTGATTATATTGAAGAGAGAAAAGCTTTATCAATTAAGTTTGGCAAAGAAGATGAAATTTTACAAATTGAAGTAATAGAAGATTAATTTAAAAATATAGAGAAACTAAGGAGGATGTAAGATGTTAGTATATGAAGTAATTATTGAAGGACCAGAAGTAGAAGAAATTAAACTAGTAAATAAAGAAATTGATAGCGTAGAAGTGAAACTTGATTCAGAAAAAGATCATGCTTTTGACCGTGCAAATGATATGGTAGGACAAATAAGAATCAAAGGAAGTATTTTACCAGAAGGTAAAACTAAAACAAAAAATCTCTTTAAATGGACATTAGATACAGAAAAAGCAAAAGTATATAGAACAGTTACAGTTCAAATCAAAGAAGATGAATACAACTTATTACGTGAATATAAATTCGACAATGCTTTCGTAGTAGATTACACTGAAGAATTTGGTACAGGTGGTAAAGAAACAAGAGATAACGGTAAATATGAAATTCTTATTTCACAACGTCAAGTAAACTTAGATCAAATTCAAATTTATGATAACTAGGAATTAGCATATGAATATAGAAGGATTAAGTAAGTTAGCGACTATTACAGAGTTTTATCTTATTAAAGCGGTAGATGCACATACATATTGCAAATTTAAGGTACGCACAACAGAAGATGAGCCTTTCTTGAAAAAGAAATTAGGTGATACAGTTAATATTAAACTTCAGGAACGTGACCTTTTATATGGAACAATAGAAACATTTAGTGTAACTGAAACCTTCTCAGAAACATGGATGGAGGTAGAATTATATTCTACCTCCATTTATGAAGATAGAGAAAAAAAGGTACGTGTTTTTCAAAATACCAACAAAACTTATAAAGATGTATTAGAGAGTTTAAATAGTACATCATTAGAAATCAAAGTAAAGGGGAAAGAGGGAGATGGTGTCATTAGTTCACTAGTCTTTCAAGTAGAGGAAACAAACTTTGAGTTTATTAAACGTATTGCAAAAGAAATAAATGCCTATGTCTTTGTTGAGGATTTAAGTTATGGGGCACCGTACTTAGAAATAAGTAGACAGCGAGCAGGACAAGAAAAACAAATTCCTTTAAAACATGTGAAGCAATATACATGTAAAAGAGGCATAAATGGTGAAGAAGTTTCTATAGCCTTAGAAGAATTTTTAGAACTAGGGCAACCTGTAAGTTTAGAAGGAAAGTCTTATGTTGTAACACAAGTAGAGATAGAAATGCAAAGAGATGTGTATAAGAAACACTATAAACTGAGTGAAAAAGATTACACAGTTATGCAAAAGATAGAATCTATAGCATATGAGTTTGAAGCAAAAGTAGTGGCAAATAAAGATTCAGAAGGACTAGGTAGACTTCAATTAGATTTTCAATTAGGTAAGGTAGAGGAAAAAGAAAGTACCAATAGGGTATGGATTCCATATATGACGCCTTATGCAGCTGCTACAGGAGGCATTGTCTTTTTACCAGAAGTAGGAGATATTGTCCGTGTACAAGTAATGGGAGAATATGTCGTTGCCACAGGAATGGTGCGTAAAGAGGCTGTACCTAAGGAATTTAGCAAAGCACAAAATAAATATATAGTAAGTCCGTTAGGAAGAAGCATTGCTTTAACAGAAGAGGGCATTATACTTCAAACTAAAGGTAGTGAAATGTGCTTAAGTGATGAGGGCATTACATTAAAAGTAGGGAATAATAAAGTTTTACTCAATGAAAAAATATGTTTAGTAGAAGCTGAAGGCATAGAGCTTGTTGCAAAAGGAAAGATGAAAATAAAAGCAGATAGTGATGTTTCAGTAAGCGCAGGAACAGTAAAAATAAAAGGCAGCAGCGGTGTGGAATTAGGCTAGTAGGGGGAAAGAATGAATCAGCCAGATTTAAAACAACTTATTGAAAAAAGTAGACTAAATGAAGAACAAAAGGAACTTTTTAATGATGTATTTTCCGCTCTTATAAAAGAGCATAACAAGGTTATAGAGAATATAAAACAAGACATTGTAAACGAAAAAAAACAGGAACAAGCAATTCCTAGTATTTATACGCTGCTTGTACCACGTACGGAAGTACATTCTTTAAATAAAGTTGGTTTTGAAGAAGTGGTACCGTATAAAGATCTTTTAAGTTATGCAGCAGTTTATGATGAAGCAGTCTCAGATTTAGAGACGAATATAAGTAGAGGCCAAGCGCAAAGTGGATACTATGATACAGCTTTTCTAATGTGTAAATATAGTGAGGTAGAAGGATATTTAAATCAGACATATCAGGGTGTAATCCAAGATAAGAATGGGGAAGAACACCAAATTACTTATTGCTTGTATTTTAATCCTTTGGTACTTGAAGCAGAGAAGGAGCTTATCAAGTTAAGTGAACAATATTGTTTTAAAGCACCAGTTCTTTACTCGCCATTAGGAAGACGTATGGTAGATATTTATATTAATAAAGTAGAGCTAAAAGAATGGACAAATGTAGATCTAAAATTAGAAGCAAATGGTCTAGAAAAGGTATTAAAAACTGATCACACTTTAATGTGGAATGTTAAAGCAGAAGTTATAGAAACTTCACGTAAAATTAGAAAGCCTTATAAAGGACAAGAGAAATTCTATCATCAATTTGATATGGAAGAAGGCGCCTATTTATTTTGCAAAGAAAAAGTAGATGAAATTAGTCTAGTAGATATGCGAATGGAGATTATTGCAGAAGAATATATACCTGAATTTAAAAAGATAAGTTTTCAGGTAGTAGATGAGGAGCTTATACCACAAGAATTCTTTAGTAATAAGATTAAACAGCATTATCTAGATAAATTTAAGTTACGTACAAAGAGCGATATTCGTTATGTGATTAATATATTTGAAAATCCTCAGCTTAACTTTGAGTTAGAGGATATCAGTATGAATCCAGAAAACAAAGTGAAGATTAATCGTTATACGAAACAACATAGCTATTATGCTACAAACTATGCATATTTTGGTGCTAAGAATAGAGGCATGGTTTATTTAAGTTTTAGTGGGGACGTAGATAACATCTATTTTGAGGATTATGCGAATTACATTTTAGCAAATCTGAGTTTTGAGTATCCAGAACATACGTGGGTAGGTGTATATGCATGAGTTATATCTGGGAGAACTATAGAGAAGAAAACGAATACAAAATTGCTAGAGAGAGATATAGCCCTTACTTAGAAGTGTGGGAAGATAGGGAACTATCAAATCATTGTATTGAAGTAAATGTTTTAAATAGATTTTTTCCTATATTTGAAAAGCTTATGGAGCAAGAAGAAACAGATGATAGCAAAGATATAGCTAATTTATTAATACACTTTTTAGCACAGCTAGATCATGAAAAAGGTGTACATACTCAGGCTTTATGCCTACAAATTATAGAAGAAGAAATCCAAACAGGATACTTCGGGAACTTAGTAAAAGAAGCATATATAAAGTTAAATACCAAAGAACAAAAGATCATTTTAGAAAGTATTTATAACATGAATAAGATGGACGGTAGAAAGCTTGTCTTTATGGAAGCTATTAAACGCATCTTTAATGGATGTGCTATTTATTATAGAAAAAGTGAAGAGACTTTTATTTTATATTTGCAAGAAACAAAAACAGCAGAAAATGAAGCGAAATTAGCTTTAATAAGGGAATTGTTTTTAGATTTTACACACCGTTTAGAAACTGTATGGGAACATCATATGGGTGTAATAGAAGTAGCAAATACAATGCATATTGGTGAAATATCAATTTATTAGGGGGCAAAACAAGTGGGAAAAGAAATAGGCATAGATTTAGGGACAACCAATACTGTTGTTTCTTATATAGATAAGAAAAACAAACTTAAGAGTTTAAAAGTATCAAATAAGGTAATCATTCCATCAGCAGTTTTTTTCAATTCAGAAGATGAGTGGGTTATTGGAAATGAAGCTATTGAAAGAGGAAAGCAAAATGTAAGTGCTTTTGTAAGTAACTTCAAAGCAACTATGGGTGACCGTAGTTATAAACATCAAATTACTGCAGAAAATGGTGACCGCTTTAAGATTCCTTCAAAAGAAGTGGCGATGTGCTTCTTAGTAAAAGTTATAAAAGCTATTGAGACACGCCTGATTAAGGAATTTGGTGTGGAAGAAGGATTTGTTGAGAAGGCAGTTATTACTGTACCAGCTAAGTTTAGTTCAACAGAGAAAGAAGCTACTAAATGGGCAGCACTAGAAGCAGGTCTTAGAGATGTAAAATTAGCCGCAGAGCCAACAGCAGCAGCTATTGCTTATCAGAGAGAAAGCGGCGAAGAAGGCAAAAACATTCTAGTATATGACTTTGGTGGAGGAACCTTTGATGTTTCTATTTTACGAGAAAAGGATGGTACATTCACAGAGATTGCAACTGGTGGAGATAAAACATTAGGTGGTAATAAGTTAACAAATCATATTGTAGAGTTCTTATTAGAAGCTATTGAAGATGATTTCGATTTAATGATGCCTATGGATGAAGAAGACTTTGATGAGGAAGATAGTGGGATTTCTGAAGAAACATATAAGAGAAATATGCAGGCTATTAGAGATGCTGCTAACAAAGCAAAAGAAAAGCTTTCTTCTGAAGATGAAGCGGAAATGGATATTGATTTATTATTACCAGGAGATGAGCCTGTTAAATACAATGAGATTTTTACAAGAGCCAATGTAGAAAAGTTCATGGCAAAAGATATCAAGCGAACAGTAGAAATCACAATGAATGTTTTAGAAGAAGCAAAGAAAGAAAATATAGATGAAGTAGAAGAAATCGTTTTAGCCGGTGGTAGTTCTCAAATTCCTATGGTACGTGCAGAACTAGAAAAAGCTATGGATATGAAAATCAAATTTGCAGATGATGTTTCTACACTCATTTCAAAAGGTGCAGCAACACTTGCAAGCTTTAGCTTTAGTGAAGGCTTAACAACTATTGCAAAAACAAATGTGGAGCTTGGAATAGAAGTAGCACAAGGCGCAAGCTTAAGTGTATTTGAAAAACTTATTGATGTAAATACAGTACTTCCTTATAAAACAAAACAACGTTATAACTTAAGAGAAGATGGACAACAACGTCTGGAAGTTAAAATCTTTGAGAGGGATATCAAAAACTATCCAAATGCAAGACGTGTATTTGATAAGGGAATTGAACAAATTGATGTACTCATTATTTCTAATTTACCAGATGGGCTTAAGAAGAATGATACGATTGTAGAAGTCACTTTTGATGCACAGGTAGATGGCTCTCTTAATGTAACAGCTGAAATTATAGATTGTAAAACAAATTTAGCGATTAAGGATGGAAATATTCAAGTAAATAAAGAAAGTAATTTGGAGTAGATGAATATGAACGGGCAAATGATTTTACAAGATATTAAGAACTTCTTAAAAGATACAGAGCACTATAAGGTAAAGGTGTATGAATATAGCATACAAGCTAAGGAAGAAGAAAACAAAAGCGCTATAGAGAAAGAGAACACTAGAAATCCTATTGAAGTTTTCAAAATCGAAGATACAAAGGTTATTCCCTTTGATTTTTATACTATAGAAGATGGCTTACAAAGAGAAGCTGCTATAGAAGAGAGGATTAAGAAACTTAGAGCTACTCATGAGATTATGGCATATTTACAAGAAAGTCAAAGTGAGCAAAAAGGACAATATATTAAGCTATTAGAGAAATATAACAAAGGTTTAGAGAAGTTCATAGATTTTGATGCCACATTAGAAGTAGAAGAAGAAACTTCGGAAGATTTAACAGCAGATTTCGCATCGTTACTAGAAGATAAGTTTATTAATTTATTTATGGTAGGACTTTATAGAAGTTTAAAATATGCCAAAAATGAGGAAACAGAGTTATTTGCTAAAGGTTTCATTGAAAAGATAAATACTTATCTTAGAGACAATGGTATTTATACAAGAAATATAGTAGTGGGTAATAAATTACAAGATAAAGATTATGAAGATATGATTAATATCCCAAGAAAGACAGAAATACAGGAAGAACATGAATTAATTACAGAGGTTGAAACATTACCTTATTACGTACGTTTCTTAGATATAGATGGTGAAGAAGAGCAGATTTGTATTAAAGGAAGATGTTATAGCCTATCTAACAAAATGAAATAGAGTGAGGATGTGGAACAATGAAAGGACTTTTATTATTAGGCAGAGTGCTTTCTTATGGCGTATTAGGCGGAGCTTGTGTTTATTATATATATTTAGATAGACAAAATAGAAAGCATATTATAAGACTAAAAAATAATCAAGAAGAACTTAAAAAGTATAAAGTATCAGCAGAGAAAAAGTTTAAAGAAGCCCAAGTCATGGCTGAGCGTTATGAAGAATTAGCGAGAAGTTATAATACGGTTGCAAATCGCTTAAAACAAACTGAAATGCAGTTAGCACAGGCAAGAGAAGAGATAAGTCATGAAGTTGCTCAAGCCTCAGAAGAGATGGCACTTAAGCAAGCCTTAGAACAAGAGCGTCAAGAAAATGCCAGACTAAGAAATGAAATGGCTACAATAAGCCAAAGGGTGATGCAGTTAGAAGCACAAAATAAACAGCTTCAACAAGAGGTGTATGAAGATTCTAAGGCAAAATCAATCTTAGCTGATAAAGAGAGAGAGAATATTTATCTAAGAGAGCAGCTTAATAAGGCTTTAGAGAAAAATAGTTATTTAGAACAGAGCTATACAAAGCTACAACAAGAATCTTCGGCACCAAAAGTAGTAAATATACCAACGCATTCTGTAGCGACTAAACCGCAAATAGTTCAGCCAGTAGAAAATAAAGTAGTACAAGATAAGAAGGTGGAAAGCAGTAAAGTTAGTATTCAAAGCTTTAGCTTACCATCACAAGAAAGATGCTTATTTGTAGGCGATATTGCACAGGTTGAAGCGGAAATGAAAAGCGTACAAGATGTGACTGCACTGATCCAGTATTTAACGAATAGTGAGTATAAAGAAGCACCAACATTTCTTAGAATCATTGAGAAGTATGAAAAAGAGCTTAAAAAGGCTTTTGATAAGGTGGACTTAGAAAATGAGGATGAAGAAGAAATTTCAGGTATAGTAGCTAGTCGATATGCAACAGTATTAGAACGTTATTTCTTAGAAAAATTGATGGTAGCAATTTATAGAGGGATGAAAAGTACACAAGATGCTTTTTATGAGTCGCTATTAAAAGAAGTTAATGCTTACCTTACAAAAAGTGGGGTATACACACGTGAAGTTGTAGTAGGTAACACTACAAAAGAAGAAGATTATAGTGATATGAAAATCTTCCCACGAAAAACAGAAGACGCTAAGAAGCACAATCGTATTGAAGAGGTAGAAATGCTGCCTTATTACATAAATTATATGAATGATTTAGAGGAGTTTGATCAGATCGCTATACGAGGTGAGATGATTGTACTATCAAATAAATTGAAGTAACTAGAGGGGACAACATGGAAGATAAAATGCTTGTAGGGATAGACTTTGGAACTTGTAACATCAAGGTCTCTAAATGGAACAATAAAAAGGGTACAGCAATACCTGTTAAGCTTGAAAAAAATCAAAATCTAGCAGATGCCATTACACCGAATGTTATTTTGTATAAAGAGAAAGAGCCTGTAATAGGGTTCACAGCTCAAAATACAAATGAACATGAAGAAAATCAAGTTGTTTATATAAAACGTAAGTTAGAAACAGAAAACTGGGTACAATACATTCCTAACTTAGGAAAAGAAGTAGGTGCAATTACTGTAGCAAAGGATATCTTTACTAAAGTAAAAGCGATTGTTTGTGAACAAAATGGTGGTGATATGCCAGATGAGGTGGTTATTACAACACCAGTTTGTTATTCAGAGATGCAGAAGGCAAGAATTCTAAAAGCAGCTACTGAAGCAGGATTCAATGTATCGGAAGTCATTACAGAACCTTTAGCAGCTATCTTTTCTATAGAAGATTACTTTGAAGATGAAGAGGTAGAAGAGAACATAATTGTCTTTGACTTTGGTGGTGGTACATTAGATTTAAGCTTATTTTCAATAGAAAATGATGGCGAAAATAATATGACACTTAAAGTACTTGCTTCAAATGGACTAAAATATGGCGGAGTAGACATTACAGAAGCTATTTATAATCAAATCATAGTGCCTAATTGCAAGCATATTTTAGAAAGTTTATCTGAAGAAGATGCGAAAGATAGTAAGGCTGAAATCTTCAAATTAGTAGAAGACCTTAAACAAGAATTGTTTATCGATGATGAAGATGAGGTAGAAACCTTTAAGATTTTAAGAGATGGTTCAAAGGTAGAGCTTTCACTTAGCAGACAGCAAGTTTATGACATTCTTGAGCAGCATGAGCTTAAGTCTCGAATTTATGACCTTATGGATCAGCTTATAGAAGATGCTAGATTAGATAAAGAAGACATTACAAAAGTTAAGCTAGTAGGAGGAACTTCGCGTATAGATTATTTCCAAGAGCTCTTATATAGTTACTTTGATGAAAATGATGATATTTTGGATTTAGATGATTTAGATAGCGATGAAACTTACCGTGCTGTAGCAGATGGCTCTGTAAGATATTTAAGCTTTATCACAGAAGAAGAAAGTACATTAAGTTTTCAAAACAAAATTGCTTTCAGTGTAGGAACAGAGTATCAAGGTAAGTTTGATCCATGCATTACTAAGAATGCAAAGTATGGTTACATTTCACCAAAGAGACCATTAGATTTATCAGCTTATAAAGAAAGAAAAGCAGCATTTAAGGTTTATCAGTTATTTAATAAGAAAAGAAATATTGCGATAACAGACGAAGAAGTCATTTATATTGGATGCTTTGAAATAGATAAAAGTAAGTATCAAGCTTCTACAATTAGTTATGAAATGCAAATTAGTAAACAAGGTGAAATATTAGGTAGATTTTATGATATGGATGAAGATAGTACTCCAATTTTGATACAAGAAGAAAAAATTAAAATAGAGGTATAGTACATGAACAGTGAAAAAAATATGACTCACTTAAGTGAAACTCAGTTAAATGAGCTTAAAACACATGGCTTAGACATTATTGACTACATGAGAAAAGAGATATTTGAAGCAAGAGCTAAGCAAGCAAGAGATGCAAAAGTGGTAGATGAAGTAAAAAGTTATATGACAAAAATGATGGCAGCTATAGAACAGGGGAAATAGTATGAGAAAAGATAATCATTTTAATAAAGAGTATAGCCAAGTAGAAGATGCAAAAATCTTTGGCTTTCTTGAAGAAATTATAGAAGTACTTCATAGTGAAGCGCTTTATCATAAACAAACAAGTGATGAAAAACAAGTATATATTGAAAAGTTACAACAAGAAGTGAAAGACCTCTTAGGAAATCAAGAGAGTTTAAAAAAAGTAGTTGATGCCTTAAATGATAAAAACAAAGAAATCGCTATAGATAAAGCAGCATTAAAACAAGATAAAGAAGTAGCAATAAGAGACAAAGAAGCAGCACTTCAAGATAAAGCAGTTTATGTTGTAGCAAATCAAAGCTTAAATGGTCAAATTATAGCCTTACAAAAAGCGCAAGAAAAAGCAAGAGAAGATTATGAAGCACTTAAAAGAGACTATGAGGAATTAAGTCAAAGATATATAGAGCAACAAAAACAACGCCAAGGTTTAGAAGAAGAAAATAAAAAGTTAAAAGAAAAGAATGAACAGCTAGCATTAGATTTTAGAAAAAATTATACGGAGTTAGTTGAACAAAAGAAATTAAATGAGGAGTTATTAAAAGAAAATAAAACCTTAGAAGAATTAAAAAACATAGAAGACAATGTGATGTCAGAAAAAGTGGAAACAGTAGAAGAAATAGCACATGCAGATGTAACTGAAGAAATACTAGAAGAAAATGTGACTACTGAAAAAGAAATAGAAGCAGTAGAGGCAGAAAGTGCTGTTACAAATGATGAATTTAAAAGTATAGTTAGACTGTAGTTATTCATAAATAAGGGTGAATTAAGAAATAGAGGAGATTATAATGAGTGAGATTATACAAGTAGGGATAGATTTAGGGACAACAAACACACTTGTTAGCGTAATGAACAAAGGGAAAATGAAATGTCTTAAGTTTGGACGTTCAGAAATGTTACCTTCTGTTTTATACGTTAATGAAGATGGAAGTATTGAAGTAGGAGAAAAAGCACAGGCAAAAGGTGTAATTGATCCGAATAATCGTATCAAATCCTCTAAAACTTGGATGGGGGATTTTTATAAAACATGGAAATTTGATGGTTTAGAAGTTACACCAACTTTAGCGGCTACTGAGATTTTAAAAACAGTAAAAGCTAATGTAATGAAAAGACTTAAAGTTGAAGAAGGCACAACTATAGAAGCAGTTATTACTGTACCAGCATATTTCACATCGAATCAAATTGATGAAACAAGAAAAGCAGGACAAGCAGCAGGATTTAAAGTAACACGTATTACAACAGAGCCTATGGCAGCAGCAATTGCATATGGGGCAAACTTAGCTACAGATGATAAACTCTTTGTCATTGACCTTGGTGGTGGAACATTTGACATTAGTGTATTACAAGTAAACTATGAAAATAATGTTTATGATAACTTAGCTGTAGATGGTGATAAAAAGTTAGGTGGGGATGATTTTGATGAAACAATCTTCAAGTATTTTAATCAAATTATCCAAGAAGATTTAGAAATAGATTTATCTTCACTAGGAATATCAGGCTTAGAGTATGGCCAATATTACAGTATGCAGGGGCGCCTTTTACAAGCAGCAGAACGCGCCAAAGTAGAATTAAGTGAATCAGATGAAGCAGAAGTATTAGTACCAAACTTATTTACATATGAAGGTGAAGAATACAACTTTGAAACACGTCTATCAAGAGCCAAATTTGATAGTTTATGTGCGCCACTTTATAAACGTATTAATCAAACAATTACAGATATGATTAAGAGAGAGAATATTGATATCAAAGGAATTGGGCGTGTTATCTTAGTTGGAGGAAGTTGTTATATTCCAGCTATTAAAGAGAATGTAGAAAAAATCTTTAATCAAAAAGTTTATACAGATATGGACTTATCTACATTAGTTGTAACAGGTGCATGCATTTTAGCAAATAGCCAAACAGGAGTAGAAAAGGTACAAGTTAACGATATTATTTCACATTCATTAGGGATTGAAGTAGTAGGGGAAAATGGACAAGAATTATCAAGAATCCTTCTTAAAAACAGAAAATATCCAGCTACTGAAGCAGAAATATTTACAACTACATTTGATTATCAAGAGGTAGTTACGATTAATGTTTACGAAGGAGAAGATGAAAAGGACCTTACAAAAAATGAATTCTATGGCAGCTTTACATTAGAAGGCATTGAAAAAGCCAAAAAAGGTGTACCTCAAATAGAAGTAACATTTAACTTTGATGAGAGCCGTATTTTAGAAGTTACAGCTAAAGACTTGACAACGTCAGCCTGTAAAAAAGTAACAATGAAAAAAGGTGAGAAAATAATAAGTGGTGAGCAAAGTCCAATTGACTTTATGTTACTCATTGATGCTTCAGGTAGTATGAGCATTGGTGGACGTATGGATGAAGCTAAAAAAGCTTGTAATAAACTTATTGAAGAAATGATTGATCTTAGCGTACATCGCTTAGGATTAGTTGATTTTACAAGTCGTGCAGAGCTTATCTGTGGTTTAACACAAGATGAAAATAAGCTTTTAGATACAGTAGCACATATTACAACAGGTGGTTCTACTAACATGCACCATGCTATTAAAATTGCTAATAATGAATTAAAAAGTAGTATAAATGATAAAGTTATCATTATTGTAACAGATGGTAGACCAGATAATAATGAAGAAGCTAAGGCAATGGCTAAGGTCTCAAAACAGAGTGGAATTAGAGTTATTACAATTGGTGTAGGTAATGACATTGATAGAGAGCTCATGAAAAGATTATCTAGTGTAAGTGAGACAAATCAAGTTGAATTCTATCAAATTAATAATATGAATAAGTTAGCTGAAACATTTAAAACGATTATCAATTCATTAAGTCGTCAGTAGATTTAGGGAGGAAAAGGCATGCTTACAAGAGAGGAATTAGAAAGCTTACCAGGGATTAAAATCAAAAGAATGTTACAAGAGCAAGGAATTGCTTATGATAGTACAAATAATAAGGCTGAGAATATCGAGCTTTTATTAAAGGCACAGCTTAGGGGAACAAAAGCCCCTAAGCAGCCAAGTACAGAAACAGTACAGTCAGCTGAAATCGTAGGAGAAAAAACAGGAGTAATATCAAAGAAATTAAACTTAGATGATGTACAAGCGCTTTATACACAGCTTGTAGATACTGGAAGCATCGAGAGCTTAGATGAGTTAGGCGTTTCAACAGCAACTGTTTATGAAGGGACACCTGTTACTTATAATGATTTATTTACAATGGAAAAAATAGATGGTATTTATAAGAACTTCTTTATGTTAGTAAATGCCAATGAAAAGGTTGCAGGTTATGGATACTTAGTACCTCATTATGGAACAAGGATGTATCGAATACAAAGCCTTTGGGACAAATAGAAGCTTTAAATTAATCTTTATTAAAGATACAGCGCAGGTGAAAGAGTTCTTCGAACAGGAAGTTATTCCGTATTCAGAGCTTGTAATGTTTAATGGAGAAGCTTTATCAGCAAATTGTAAAGTAGACTTTAAACAGATGGAGAAAACTTCTAGACCACTTTGTATCGATTTTGGAACATCTAATACGACTATGGGGAGCTATGGCATTATAGATGAATTTGCTAATGAAATAGAACTTGTGAAATTCTTAGATGTTACACAAAATACTAGAAAGGATTCATATGTTTATCCAACTCTTGTATATGTTAAAGACTGTAGTAAAGAAAAAGTGGAATATCTTTTTGGCTATGAAGCAAAACGCAAAGTTATTGAGCAAGACTACGATACAGAGTCATCAACCTTCTTTGAAATCAAACGTTGGATAAATAACATTAATGAGTTAGAAGAAATAAGTGATGAAAAAGGTAATACAAAGAAAGTAAGCCGTAAATCAATTATTAAAGCATACATGGAACATATCCTTGAACTTGCTGAGCAATACTTTAAAAGAAAGTTTGAAGAGGTACATTTCTCAGCACCAGTTAAGCTGAAAGATAAATTTATTAATGAAATGACTAGAATGTTACCACAGTACAAGGTACTTTCTAGTGCTGCAAGTTTAGATGAGGGTATTTCTATTGTTTATAATCATATTTCAAGTGTAATGGAAGAGTATGATAAATATACACAAGACAATAACATTATGATTATAGACTGTGGAGGAGGTACTACAGACTTAGCAAGCTGTGAGTATACGTTCAATAAATTAGATGCAGGATATGATTTAAAGATTAAAACAAGATTTGAAAACGGTAATTCTAACTTTGGTGGGAATAACATTACATTTAGAATATTCCAGTTCCTTAAAATCAAATTAGCAAGTCAATTTGATCAAGATTTTATTAATATAAAAATTGATGAACTAATTCCTTTTGCAGAAAGTGATATCTTAGAACAGATTGATAATAGCAAGAAAGAAAGACAAGTTAACAAAATCTATAACAATTTAGAAGAAGCTTATGAAGCAGCAGAAGAAGTAATTCCAACACGATTTACAAATAACCAGAAATATCGTTATGAAACAGATCGTAAACGTATCAAACGTAACTTCTATTACTTATGGCAATTAGCAGAAAAAATTAAAGTTGAATTTTACAAACGTACAGATTTATTATCTATTAACTTTCAACATAATGATGAACAAAGCAAAAATATCATTATTGAAGATTTAAATAAATTCTATGTTTATGCAGTTAATAGTGAGACAGAGAAGTTAGAAAAACGCATAGATTTACCAAATGTAGCAATTAATATCAAAGAGATTACTACTTTACTTTATGCAGACATTTATAGCTTGCTAAATGATTTAATTGGTGATATAGATCTTAATCAATATCATAACTACAAGTTATCTGGGCAGTCATGTAAGATTACCTTATTTAATCAATTACTTAAAGAATTTATACCAGGTAAGAGATTAAGAACAGCTAATGGTAAAGAAAAAGATTCATCTGAAAAACTTAAATTAGATTGTATTAAAGGAAGTATCGCTTATATCAAAGATAAACAATGTGGTAAAATCAAGCCACATATTTATGCTGAGGATCCAAAACTTATTTATGATGTGGTTGTAAAAAGAGGAGAAGATACGAAAATCCTTAATCACCAAAATGGAGAGGTGACCATACAATATTATGCACAAAGTGCAAGAACGGTTACTTTTGATGTTTATAATATGCAAGGTGAATTAGAACGCGAAGTAAACTATGATATTCAATTTGATAATGGTAAACGTATTGAACTTGAAGAACTTAAAAACGAAATCAAAGAACACAGTATTCTTGGTGAGAAAAACATTGATGACATTATTAATAAGTTAAGAGATGTAGATACAATGAAAGTTAATCAGCAGGATTTAGCAATCTGTATCTTTGTAGTTCCAGCTAAAGATGCTTATGGATTCTATGTTTATCAAATACTTAAAGAAAGTAAAAGCGAAAACAAGTACTATATTTATGATGTAGTATGTGAAAACTTTGAGAAAAACGTTTCTTCAGAGACATTCTTTAATGGATTAAGATAAGGAGAGTAAGATGGCCAGTAGAAAAATCATTACTTTTAATAAAGGAAGTTTATTAACTAAAGCGATGCTAGAGGAGATGGAACAATTTCCAAAAGTAATGCTAGAGCTTACATATACAGATTACTCAGATGGTATTATCAGTGGAATCAAGATAGCCAATAATGCGTTAGGACAAAGTGTTTTAAGTAAAGGGATTTTGAAACATAATGGGAAGTATTACTTTTTAACAGAAGATATCCTTCTTACACCTTATTTAGAGACGCTTATTATGGAAAAAGAGTATGTGCTCATTTTAAAAGATCAAGAAAAAGTAACTCTATGTGAAGGAATAGAAGAAGAAAGCTTAACTCTTTCTGTAAGTACTAGAGAAGAAGTGAGCAGCAATGACTTTGTTTTAGGAAGCTTCTTACATACTAGTTCAAGACATTTGGTATTAGCAGATGAATTAGAGCAGGTAAATCACTTAAGTTATTTTGATGTTTCAGAGGTAAAGTATGCTTTTAAGAAGCAGGCGACCTTTGTACCTGAATACTTTGAGTTAATTAAGAAAAAACTTATGACTAAAACTGGGCAACATCCAATGGATATGATTTTATTAAATGCAATCTTTGAAAAGGAAGTTGTAAGTTATGAATGGTTAGGGTATTACATTGAGACAGTAATAGGTAAGAAGCCTGATATGACAGATCGAAAAGATGTAATGAGAAAGCTTATAGAGGCGGTTTATAAACCATACGAAGTGACTACTATAAATGCTCCACAGGAGAAAGTTGTAAGTGGTAACGTGAGAAAGGTAAAACCAGGTCTGATATAAAATATAAGGAGTGTCTTATCTATGACACTCCTTTAAAAAATTTGGGAGGGTATCGTGGAAATTAAAGAATTTATTAGTATGCTTTATCAAGCTTTAGAAGATAAAGAAGTCGTGAAATACATTCGCGATAAAATAGGGCAACACGAGGGAAAACATCCTCAACAGATGTTAGAAAAAGTGCCAACAAATGTAGTATTAGAAAATGAGATTAGAAGGTTAAAGCAAACAAATACAGCATTAGAAGATGAGATTAGAGAATTAAATAATAAAGTTAAAGCATTAGAGAAAGTCGAAGAAAGATTAGAAAATGAAAAGGCAGAGATCTTAGAGAAATATGAAGTGCAAGGAGACAAGGTCAAAGAATTAAATAGTAAAAATGCTGCATATGCTGATAAATATAATGCATTAGAATACCATTATAATTCATACATGGCATTAGATGAGAAGATTCGTAAGAACTTGGAATTAGTTATCAAAACAGATAGTATAGAAACATTTTTATGTTCTGGTACGCAGTGGGATAACCTGAATTCAATTTGGGAGTACATAAGTCACAAGTTAGATAGTTATAGCCAAGAAGAGCTGAAATGTTTAATGGACTTATTTAACTACTTCTTTGAAAGTTACAATCAAGTGAATGACTTATATACCCTGCTGACAGTACAAGAAGGCGATGTATTAGATGAAGAACTTCATTCACGAGGAAGTAAAAGTTTAGTAGCAGGTAACATTTCAGAAGTATTGCTTAAAGGCTATAAAAATAAAAGAACAGATAAAATTATAAAAAAATCAATTGTGAGGGTATAGATATGGATACAAGAAGTACAAATGATATTTTAGTAAGCAATCAAATACTAGATGAGATAGTAGTAGCTTATACAGATAAACAAATAAATCAGGCAATAAGCAAATTTGATGGGTTAATAGAAGAATTTAATAAGATTACAGAAGCTGATTGGATCCAAATTAGAAATAAAGAAATATACTATGTTAAAGGTTCTAAATTTGTAATAGCTGACTCTACGAGAAGAACATGTACACGAGAAGGAAACGTATATAACTTTGCTGGTTATAGCGGGCGCTTAATGAATGTAACAGAAGCTAAAAAGTTATTTTATACACAAAAGAAAAAAAATCCATTAATTAAAGAGGACAAAATTGTAAATGTAAATGACAATTATTTAGGTTCGCAGTATTCTTTAATGGCTTGTACAGTAAATGGAAATGTAGGTTATTTAGACATAAGAGATGGCGATAGTAGTAGTAGTTTAGGTTGGACAACAGCACATAAAGATACTATAAAAATTCTTGTAAGAGATATACAAGAAGCAGATTCGCTATTTGAGACATTTGTTAGGTACGGCTGGATACCAAATGAATTAAGTAATGAAAATAGTATTTTACTAAATAAGGTTAAGGAATTATATAATCAGAACTATATTGTAATCACAGAAGATAAGATTATTCCAACACCAATCTTAACAAGTCTTGTGAGAAGTGGAGAATATACAGAGTTAAATGGTATTTCTTTTGAACGAAAAGAGATAGTAGAGGCTTTAACAAAAGAGCAAATTACACTTACGGATGAAATAAAAGCCAAGTTATTAAAGGGATATTTAGAATGTGATACAGTTAGAGCACAAATAGAGCCTTATGATATTAAACGTTTAGAAGACCCTAATCTAGGGCATTGGGATTTATGGAACATAGAAGATACTACAAAGACCAAAATTCAAACAGATACAGCATTTGTATGCCGTAATCCTTTAGCAGATGTAAGAGAAGATGGCATAGTCGGTATTGATTTTGGAACCAAAAGTACAGTAGTTGTTTATCAAGATGGCGATGATTATACACAGCTTATGCGTATTGGATGTGGTGATTTCACTAAAAAGGTTGATAAAAAAGACTATGAAAATCCAACGGTTATGGAATTTAGAAACATAGAAGATTTCATGAAAGACTATAATGCAAGAGCTGGCAGACCTTATACAAAGTGGGAAGACCTTACGATTTCTCATACAGCAGCAGGTAGTTTAGCCAATGCTAAAAAAAGTGATGACTATTATGCCCATTTCAATGACTTAAAACAATGGACAAATGATAAATTGAGACAAATTCGAATAAGAGATAAAGTAGGTAATGAAAAAGTACTTTCAACATTTGTAGATATTAAAGAAGGTGATTTTAATCCTATTGAATTATACGCTTATTATCTAGGATTATTTATTAATAATATGTACAAGGGAATTTACCTTAACTATACATTATCATTCCCTGTAACTTATGAAAATGCAGTAAGAGAAAAGATTATTGATAGTTTTTACAAGGGGCTTAAAAAGTCATTACCATTAGAAGTTATTAATGATGAAGCATGTATGGATCAATTTAGAGTGTTACAGGGCGCTAGTGAGCCTGCAGCTTATGCGATTTGTGCACTACAAGAATATGGATTTGAACCTGAGGAAAAAGAAGATGTATACTACGGTATCTTTGACTTTGGGGGAGGCACAACAGACTTTGACTTCGGAATTTGGCATGGTGCTGGACCACGTGATAGACGCTATGATTATATCATTAATCATTTTGGAGCAGGTGGTGATCAGTATTTAGGAGGAGAAAATTTATTAGAACTCTTAGCTTTCGAAGTATTTAAAGATAATCAAGATAAGCTATTAGAAAACAAAATAGCTTTCTATAAGCCAGTTGAATGCAAAGCATTTCCAGGCAATGAGGCCTTAATTAGTGAATCACAAGAAGCAAGATTAAATACAAAGCAGCTCATGGAAGAATTAAGACCATTATGGGAGCAGCATGAAGGTTATGAGAAGTTATATGAGAATGCGTTTGTAAAGGTGCAACTCTTTGATAAATCAGGTGAGATGAAACCAGGTTTTAGATTAGATATAGAGGTTGAAAAGTTATTAGGTATTCTTAAAGATAGAATTGAGAAAGGTGTTAAAAATTTCTTTGAAGCCCTTAAAGTAGCTTTTGATGGAGAAATAGCTGAAGGTATGAAGGAAATCAATATTTTCTTAGCTGGAAACTCAAGTAAGGCTAAAGTGGTTACAGAGTTATTTAATGCGTATATAGAAGATTATACAGGTGATATTTGTGAAAAGTTTGTAATGTATCCACCATTAGGAACACCTGAAGCGTTAGAAATACAAAGAGAAAGAGAATTACCAGTAAGTGAAGATGACTTTACAAAACCAACAGGAAAAACAGGGGTAGCATATGGATTAATTGAATGTAGACCTGGTTCTAGAATCAAAGTTGTTTCTGAGAAGAAATCAAATGAGGAAGTTAAGTTTAATTTCTATATTGGTTATAATGGGAAGAAGAAATTCCAAGTAATCCTTGATCGAGATATATCATATGGTAAATGGGTGTCTTTCATTGATGCAGGGGAAGAAGACTTTGAAATTTATTATACAAACTTACCAGAAGCACATACAAATCAGTTGCCAATTAAAGAAGTAAGCAAAAAACTATGTAGAATTACAGAAGTTAATCCAGATGCAGATGTTTATATTAGAGCTGTGGCACCATCTGCTATTGAATATGCAGTGGCTACTGAAGAAAGCATTGCAGATGGAAAAGTATTAAGTGAGATTGTAAGATTAGAGCTTAGTAAATAGGTAGGAAAATTATAGGAATATAAATATAGTTAGGAGGGGAAATATGGAGTATAAGAGTGAGATAATTAATGAGCAGCCAGATGAATTAAAGATAGAGTATTTAGAAAGAGAAATTTTCAAAGGAAAATATGTTTTAGGACGTGTAGGACGAAGATTAGAGAGTAAGGTAGGAAAGAACGAGTTTACATTTGTAACTTTAGTGGAAACTGCAAATGTTAATAACCATTATTTATTAGATGGTAAACCTTGGGCGATCTATTGTAAAATAGATAATCTAAAAGAATCAGTAAGAATGAATCTTAAGAAAGGGGATTTGATTTGCTTTAGATTTGAATTAGCTGTAGTTAAATCTAGCAATAGTATTATTCAAGTAGATAGTAAAAGCGTAAAGATTTTTAATGATTATAATAGAATATTAAAAGCGTTTGATGTTAATTTTAATAACCAAGAAATAGAATACCATATTAATGAAACAACACCTGAAGAGTTGGAAATTCTACTAATGGAAGAGTATAAAAGAAAAATAGAAAACATAAACGCTGAATTAGTAGAGCAAGCAGAATGGCGGAAGAAAGAAATAGGAGAATTAGAAGCTCAAAAAGAAGAGGCTAAAAAGTGGATTGAAAATCAAAAAAATAGCCTTAAGGAAGAAGAAAATAAGCTTAAAATAGAAGCAGATAGACTAAAAGAAGAAAAGCAAGAATTAGAACGTTTAAAAGCAAAATTAGCTTATTTTGGTCTTTCAGAGTTTCAAGAGCCACAAGTGATTAAAGAAGATAAATTCCCATATTTTAAAGGGGGATATACACAGCTATATGATTATGTAAGGAACTATGTACGTAACAATGAAAAGCTTGCTTATAATGATGCTATTATTAGGAGATTTTTGTTAGCGTTACAATGTAAAGAATTAGTTGTGCTAACAGGACCATCGGGAACAGGTAAAACAAGTATTGTAAGAGCATTTGCAAAGGCATTTAATGGTGTAGCCAAAATTATTGCAGTAAAGCCAAATTGGACAGATAGTGAAGACTTATTAGGATTTTATAATCCTATAGAAAAAGCATATGTAGCAACACCATTTTTAGATGCACTTGTAGAAGCTAAGAAAAAAGAGAATGCTGATAAGATTTACTTAATATGCTTAGATGAAATGAATTTAGCACATATAGAGTATTATTTTGCAGAGTTTCTAAGTAAGATGGAAGAACGTAGTGAAACACCAAGTATCGAATTATATAGTCAGGAAATTTATGATGACTTAATAAAAGAAATAGGAGAAACTATAAGCTTAATGGAAGCGCAGGATATGTGTTTAGAATTACCAGAAATCAAAAAGTGGTGTGAGGATAATGATAAGCAATATCCAGGAGAAGTTCAGAAGTTGAAAACGAAGATTAAGCTGATTGAGAAATATCCAGCCAAATTCACAATTCCTGAGAATGTAAGATTTATAGGAACATTAAATGTAGATCAAACAACTAAAAGCATTAGTCCTAAAGTTATTGATAGAAGTTTCATTATAGAGATTTTACAAGATAAAGAGGCGAGGGTAGAGCCAAGACAAGAAGTGGAACAACAATATGTTACGATAAATGAATTTACTAAGAGTGAAATTAATAAAAACAAAATTATTGAGTTTGAAGATACACTAGAAGATTCAAATGCTAACGCTATAATATCAGAGATTAATTTAGCAAATAAGCATTTTGAAGTAATGAATGCCAGCTTAAATCATAGAGGAATGCAACATATTAAACAGTACATAAAAAATTCTCAGGGATACAGAGATGTATTCGATTTAGAACAGTTTAGTAAAAATACAATTTTAGAAGATATAATTTATATGAAGATGATACCAAGGCTTAGTACTTCCATAAGAAGTAAAGAGGACAAAACGGCTATGGCTTGGGAAGCATTTATAGATACAGTAAAAACTAGACCACTTAATGAAGTGAATTCTAAAATTGAAAAAATGAATGAGGCAATGGAGCAAGATAATATTCTAAGCTTTTGGGGTGTATATTAATGGACATTCAAATAGCACTACTTCGTAAGATAAATAATAAGTATGAAATAGATTGTGTACTTAAAGAAAGATATAAGGATATGCTTTATATCAATCAGTATACAAGAGATGATGAAAATAATTATTTAGAGATTGGGGTCAGAATACTAAATCAACCAATAGATGATAATTATCAAGTATGTATTGAGACAAATAGTAAGGCTGAATTAGTGTATGATGCTGAAAGTGGTTACTTTGTACAAGGAAGTCAGCAGGAAGTAGTGGGTATAAGTCATGCGGGATTTGTGAAAATCCAGATACTTAATAAAAATAATCCGGGTCAAGAATATAGATCAGAAATCATACTTATTAAACCAGCTATTATTAGTTGGGAGCAATATGAACAGATGATTAAGCTGATAAAAAATATTAATCAAGAATTGATTATAAGCGATGATGCTTATGTAAAAATGAGTTTTCAAGGTAAAGAAGTAAGCAAAGCAGAATATATTAAACAGTTCTTAGAAAATATAAGATTATCACTACAGCTTATTGATAGAGAACCTGCAACAGGATTAGTCAAGGAATATAGGAAAGTAAAAAAAGAAAAGCTGAGAAAACACACAGGCAGATTAGCTGTGGAGCAAGCCCTTTATCCTGCTAAGAGAACTTATGTAGCAGAGCAAACAATGGAAACAACGGATATATATGAAAATAGGATTATCTATTTTTCCTTATATAGAATTAGTAAGAGAATAGACTTAGAGTATGAAAGTAACAAAAAGCAAAAAGAAAAATATGAGAGAGAACGTTTAGAAGTTCAAAGAACATTAAATGTTACTACTAGTTTTGAATATAGACAAAAACTGAATGTGAAGTTAGAAGGGATAACGACTCTAATAAATCGTTATCATCAATATCATGAACTATGGATTAAGAGTAAGCAGATCATACAAGGATATTTAAAGTACAGTGTTTTTAAAGCGTTTGCCAATAAGCAAGATAATAAAGATGTTTTACGACTCACAGCGGTTTTTATGCATGATAGAAGATACAAGCATATTTATACTAAGTTAAAAGAATTCTACGCTAATATATGCGAAGAAGAGAATACAATTGAAGAAGGAATGCTTAGTATCAAAGAAATGTATGAAGTATTTGAAGTCTGGACATTATTTGAGATGATTCGTGTACTAGTAGTTGAACAGAAATGGGAAATGAGAGTTAAAAATTTTGCAAGATGTGTTAAAGAATATTATAAAAGAAACAGAAGTTTATATGGATTTAGTGTTCAATTAGAACACAATGTAGGCACTATAAATAAGGTGCAGTTAACACTTACATATAATAAAACTTTAGAATTAACAGATAAAAATTTGAGACCAGATTATACCTTTGAATATGAATATAACAGTGCAAAAGCTAGATTTTATTTAGATGCAAAATATCATAATTATGATGCAGAAATGAGTGGGTTATTTAAAGATATTCAAGAAACAGCAATAGATAAATATTTTAATCCTTTATATAATACGCCGTATCAAGCAAATGGTTCATATATTGTGCATTGTGTTGTAAATGAAAATGCTATTTTTTGGGGAACAGAAGGAGAGTTAAGACATCGCATAGGTGGATTTTGTTTGCTCCCTAATAAGAGTAGTTATTTTTTAACGTGGATTGGTCTATGTATGGAGTGGTTTCTAAATCAATATCATGTTTGTTGGGCATGTGGAAGTACAAATGTACAGATAGAAGTAAACGTTACAAAAGGAGGAAAAGAAAAATATTATTATAATTGCAATCATTGTAAGAGTTTTTGGGTTAAAACACATTGTTATGGGTGTAAGAACAAACTAATCAAACACGATATGCCACAAAAACAATATCATAAGGTAACTAGTGAAAAATGGATGGTATATTGTCCTATTTGTCACGAATAAGAATAAAAGTCTAGCAAGCTCTAGGAGCGCTAGGCTTTTATATTGTTATAAGTATGGG